>CAZMPE010000231.1:0-5006 GCA_964567955.1 uncultured Phycisphaeraceae bacterium
GTTCGCACGCTGAACCCGGCGTTGCTGCCGACGGAGGACGAGGTGCTGGCACGGTTGCTGCGCCTGTGGCTGCTGGAGAAGTCCCTGTACGAGGTCGGCTATGAGTTGAACAGCCGGCCGGACTGGGTGGGCACGCCGCTGGCCGCGCTGCGCGAGCAGCTCGCACCGGCCAAGTAACCCGCCCGACCGGAAGTTAGGAACGCACGAGAGGAGTCGAAGCATGCCGATCGAGAGCAAGAAGAGCCGGAAGCCCGTGGCGTCGCTGCCCAAGATCGACGCGGGCGCGGCGTCCGCGGGCGCGCCCGCTTCGCCGATCACGGAGGACGATCTCTTCCTGTTCAACGAGGGGACGCACTACCGGTTGTACGAGAAGCTCGGGGCGCGGCTGGTCGGTTCCGGCGCGAACCGGGGTGTGTGGTTCGCGGTGTGGGCGCCCAATGCGCGCTCCGTCTCGGTCATGGGCGACTTCAACTCGTGGGATCGGGCGAAGACGCCGTTGCGGGCGCGCGGGCAATCCGGAATCTGGGAGGGCTTCGTTCCCGGGCTGGGCGAGGGCGCGGTGTACAAGTATCACGTTGCATCGCGGCACAACAACTTCGCCGTGGACAAGGCGGACCCCTTCGGCTACATGCACGAGACGCCGCCGCGCACGGCGTCGGTGGTTCGATCGCTCGACTACACGTGGAACGACGCGGAATGGATGCGGACGCGCGGCCCGCGCAACGCGTTGACGGCGCCGATCTCCATTTACGAGATGCACCTGGGCTCGTGGATGCGGAAGCCCGAGGACGGCAACCGGTCGCTGACGTACCGCGAGCTGGCGCCGAAGCTGGCCGAATACCTGAACCGGCTGGGGTTCACGCACGTGGAGTTCCTGCCGGTGATGGAGCACCCGTTCTACGGATCCTGGGGGTACCAGACGACGGGGTACTTCGCGCCGACAAGCCGGTTCGGGTCCGCGCAGGACTTCATGTTCCTGGTCGATCACCTGCACCAGGCCGGGATCGGCGTGATCCTGGACTGGGTGCCGTCCCACTTCCCCACCGACGAGCACGGCCTGGCGTACTTCGACGGGACGCACCTCTTCGAGCACGCGGACCCGAAGCAGGGATTCCACCCGGACTGGAAGTCGTCGATCTTCAACTACTCGCGCCACGAGATCCGCGCCTTCCTGATCAGCAGCGCGACATTCTGGTTGGAGAAATACCACATCGACGGGCTGCGTGTCGACGCGGTGGCGTCGATGCTCTACCTGGACTACGGGCGCAGCGGCGGCGAGTGGGTGCCGAACAAGTTCGGCGGGCGCGAGAACATCGACGCGGTCGACTTCCTGCGCCAGCTCAACACGGAGGTCTACCGGTCCTTCCCCGATGTGCAGACGATCGCGGAAGAGTCCACCGCCTGGCCGATGGTGTCGCGCCCGACCTACGTCGGGGGTCTGGGCTTCGGCTTCAAGTGGGACATGGGGTGGATGCACGACACGCTGGAGTATCTGAAGCGCGACCCGATCCACCGCCGGCACCACCACAACCAGCTGACCTTCCGGGCGATGTACCAGTTCGCGGAGAACTACGTCCTGCCGCTCTCGCACGACGAAGTGGTGCACCTCAAGGGCTCGCTGATGGGACGGATGCCCGGCGACGACTGGCAGAAAGCGGCGAACCTGCGTCTGCTCCTCACGCACCAGTGGGTCCAGACGGGCAAGAAGCTGCTCTTCATGGGGGGCGAGTTCGGCCAGTGGGCGGAGTGGAATCACGACTCGAGCCTCGACTGGCATCTGACGGAGGGCGACTCGGCGCACGCGAAGATCCAGCGGCTGGTCAGTTCGCTGAACCGGCTGTACAAGGGAACGCCGGCGCTCCACGTCAACGACTGCCGCCCCGAAGGCTTCGAATGGGTCGACGCCAATGACGGCGAGCAGAGCGTGATCAGCTACCTCCGCAAGGGTGCGACCGGTCGGGACGTCGTGCTGGCGGTCTTCAACTGCACCCCGGTGCCGCGCTTCAACTACCGCGTGGGCGTCCCGTTCGGCGGCGTGTGGAACGAGATCCTGAACACCGACGCTACGGAGTACGGCGGCTCGGGTCACGGGAACATGGGGCGGGTCGAGGCCGCGCCGGTGCCGTGGCTGCAGCGCCCTCACTCGCTCTCGCTGACCCTGCCGCCGCTGGCGGCGGTGCTCCTGTCGCCGGAGCCGGCATCGAGGCCGGCCTGACCGTGCCCGCGCGGCGTGAACAACCGGGCGGAACGGCGGGCGGCGTGCTGGTGCCGCTGGCGCGCGCGGCGGGCGTGCAGCCGTCGTACGTGGACGTGCACGGACGGCGGCACGCGGCGAGCGCCGAATCACTGGTGGCGGTGCTGCGACGCGTGGGCGTCCCCATCGAGTCGCCCGGCGGCGCGTCGGAGGCACTGGACGCCTTTCGCAGGCAGAGAAACAGCCTCGCGTGCGAGCCGGTCGCGATCGCCTGGGGTGGGGCGTCGGTCCGTGTACGAGTTCATGCGGCGCGCCAGGGGGACACCCGCGCGGCCAGGTGCCGATTGCGGCTCGAGGATGGCTCGGAACTCGAGTGGACCGCGCGGCCGCCTCGCGCCGGCGTGCGCCGCCTCAAGGGCAAGGACGGCAACGCGGAACGATTCGCGTTCGAGCTGCGCACACCGCCGGCACTGCCCTTCGGCGCGCACACGTTGACGATCGATGCGGGTGCCACGCGCGCTCGAACCACTCTGCTGTCCTCGCCGCGTCGATGCTGGCGGCCGCCGGCGCGAGCGAACCGCTCGCTGGGGATCTTCGCCCCGGTGTACGCGCTCCGGAGCGATTCGTGCTGGGGGATCGGCGATCTCTCCTCGCTGAGGGAGTTGTCGGCGTGGGCCGGGGCGTCGGGCTGCTCGTTCGTGGGGACGCTGCCGCTGCTGGCCTGCTATCTCGACAAGCCGTTCGACCCCAGCCCGTACGCGCCGGTGAGCCGGTTGTTCTGGAACGAGCTGTTCATCGATCTCGAGGGGGCGCCGGAGTTCGAGCGCTCGGCGCCCGCCCGCCGGTTAGCGACCAGATCGCAGGGTGCGCTGCGGGCCCTGCGCCGGAAGGACCTGGTCGATTACCGGGCGTGCTACGCGCTCAAGCGTCGCGTGCTGGACGCCCTGGCGGCGCAGGCCTTCGCCGATCCGATCCGCCGCAGACAGGTGGAGGTGTTCTCACGCCGGAGCCCCGATGTCGGCGCGTACGCCGACTTTCGAGCGACCGTCGAGACGCATGGGCGCACCTGGCGCCAATGGCCGGACCCGTCGGGCGGCGTCGGTCGCGCCCAGAAGAAGACGCACGCCGCGCACGCGCGGACCCATCTGTACTCGCAGTTCCTGCTGTCTGAACAGCTCGCGAGCGCGGGACGGGTCGGCGGCGCGAACGGCCTGTACCTGGACCTGCCCGTCGGCGTGCACGCGGAGGGTTTCGACACCTGGCGATTCCGCAAGACTTTCGCCGAGGGCCTGGCGGTCGGTGCGCCGCCGGACGCGTTCTTCGCATCAGGGCAGAACTGGGGGCTGCCGTTGATTGACCCCTGGGCTTCGCGCCTCGATGGACACGCGTACTTCCGCGCCTCGGTGCGGACGCTTCTCCAACATTGCGCGGTTTTGCGCATCGACCATGTCATGGGGCTCCACCGGCTGTACTGCATCCCCGAGGGCTTCGACGGGGCGCACGGCGCGTACGTCCGCCAGCCGGCGGAGGAGCTGTACGCAGCTCTCTGCATCGAATCGAACCGGGCCGGGGCCGAAGTGGTGGGCGAAAACCTCGGAACGGTGCCGCCCGAAGTGAACACGGCGCTGCGCCGCCGCGGGATCCTGAAGATGCACGTCTCGCTCTTCGAGTTCCGATCCGGAGCGAAGCGGGCCTGCCGCGAACCCGCCCGAGACGAGCTGGCTTCGCTCAACACGCACGATACGGCGACGTTCGCGGCATTCTGGCGCGGCAGCGACATCAGCCTGCGCCGGCGGTTGGGGATCGTGACCGGCGCGGCCGCCGCGAAAGAGCGTCGCGGGCGCACGAAGCTGACGCGAGCGATCGCCTCGGACCTGACGCGCCGGGGCTTGCTGGAGCGCGGCCGCAAGGACAACGCCTCGGTACTGCGGGCGATGCTGAGGCTGCTGTCTCGCGGGAAGGCGTCGCGGGTCCTGGTGAACCTCGAAGATCTGTGGGGTGAAGTGACGCCGCAGAATGTGCCCGGCGTGAGCGTCGGATACCCGGTGTGGCGGCTCAAGGCCCGCCGGAGCCTGCGTGCGATCACGTCGGATCCGAAGCTGTCCGGCCTGCTCGCGGAGTTGGCACGCCTGCGGTCGGCCCGCGGGACCAGGAGGCGTCGCTCATGACCGGGGAACAAGCGACCCATCTCGGCGCGACGATTCTCGACGGCGGTCGGACCGCGTTCCGCGTCTGGGCCCCGAAGCACGAGCGCGTGCGGCTGGCGCTGGGGCCGGGGGGCGAGCGCGTCGTCGATCTGGAGCCCGGCGATCGCGGCTACCACGGCAAGGTGATCACAGGGGCGCCCGCGGGAACGGAGTACTCGTATCGGCTCGAAGATCTCGACCGGCCCGATCCGGCGTCGCGCCTGCAATCGCGCGGCGTTCACGGGCCGTCTTCCGTTGTTGCTCCCTTCGCATGGGCCTGCCGGAAGTGGCCGAACCCCGACTTGGCCCGGCACGTGATCTATGAGTTGCACGTCGGGACGTTCACCGAGCCGGGCACCTTCGACGCGGCGATCGATCGGCTCGACGACCTGCGGAAGCTGGGCGTCACGGCGCTGGAACTGATGCCGATAGCCGAGTTCCCGGGTTCGCGGAACTGGGGCTACGACGGCGTGTCGTTGTTCGCGGCTCACCATGCCTACGGAGGGCCGGCCGGGCTGTGCCGCCTGGTGGACGCCTGCCACGCGAAGGGGATGTGCGTCTTCCTCGATGTCGTGTACAACCACCTCGGGCCGGAGGGAAACTACCTAAGCCAGTACGCCCCCTAT
>CAZMPE010000232.1:0-5003 GCA_964567955.1 uncultured Phycisphaeraceae bacterium
GCGTCCATCGGTATCCGCCGTTGGCGGCGATCGCGGCGTCGAAATCGCGGCGGGGCCGGCCCTCCCACTCACCGAAGCACCGATCGCGGAGGGTCGGGGTCGGCTCGATTGGCGCATCGGAGCCACCGGCCCGCGCGGTGATGTGGGCGGTATCCAGGGAGCGCGGGATGTCCGAGGAGACGATGACGGAGGGAAGCAGGGCGCGCCGGCGCAGTTCCCTTCCGGCCCGCGACGCCCAGCGGCGGCCGGCGGCGGAGAGGCGGACATCGGCCCAGCCGCGGACGAGGTGTGCGGCGGAGGGCTCGGTCGGGGCGTGTCGCATCAGGATCACCCGCATCGGGGGAGTCTACAAGGTGATCCCGGTCGTGGAAACGTGTGATGTTTCTAGGCTGCCGGGCGCTGCCCGATGAGGCGGCCGAGTTCGCGCACACCGCCCCAGGCGCAGAGGATGATGCCGACATCCCAGAAGACCGAGAGCATGATGTTGGCGATGAGGCGGATGAGGTCGAGGAGGTCCGGACGCAGTTCCACGGCGGAGGGGTGGAAGTAGCCGCCCCCCAGGAACCTGTAGAAAGCCCATCCCATGACGATGCTGATGACGATGAGAACGACGCCGTCGACCACCAGTCTCGCGGGCTCTCGTTCCTTGAAGTACCGCGTGAGGATGCCCTGCAATGTCAAGCGGGGCGCGCCGTGCGGGGGGCTCGAAGGCGATGGCTCGCTCATGGCTTGCTCACGGTCCTCTGTTCGATCCGCTTCTCGCACCTGGTCTGCACGATCCGATCGATGTAGCTGCCCGGCGTGTGGACCTGGTCGGGATCGATCTTCCCCGTGGGGACGATTTCGTCGACTTCGGCGATGACGAACGCCGCGGCGGTGGCCATCATGGGGTTGAAGTTGCGGGCGGTCTTTCGGTAGACGAGGTTTCCGAAGGCGTCGGCCTTGTGCGCCTTGACGAGGGCGAGGTCGGCGAAGAGGCCGGTCTCGAGGACGTAGTCCCGTGCTGCGTGCTGCGTGCTGCGTGCCGCGTGCCGCGTGGGGCGGTTGTGGAAGGCCGTGTCGTCGGAGGGGCGGAGGAACTCGCGGGTTTCCTTGCCTTCGGCGACGGGGGTGCCGACGCCCGTGGCGGTGTAGAAGGCGGGGATGCCCGCTCCGCCGGCGCGGATGCGTTCGGCGAGGGTGCCCTGCGGGTTGAACTCGACTTCGAGTTCACCCTTGAGGAACTGCTGCTCAAAGTTGGCGTTCTCGCCGACGTAGCTGCTGACCATCTTGCGGATCTGACGGGTCTGCAGGAGCAGGCCGAGGCCGAAGTCATCGACGCCGGCGTTGTTGCTGATGCAGGTGAGACCCTTGACGCCGGAATCGCGCAGGGCGGTGATGAGGTGCTCGGGGATGCCGCAGAGGCCGAAGCCCCCCACCATCACCGTGATTCCGTCGCGGAGAACGCCCTTGTCCTTGAGGTCGGCGAAAGCGGCGGCGGCTGTGTCGTATCGCTTGTTGGGCATCTCGGGGTCCCGGGTCGTCGCTTCATTCGGGGTGAGACATGAGGATAAACGCGCGGTAGCGCCCGGACCGCAGGCGCGAGACGGAGTAGCGCTCCGTGAGCGGGTGCTCGGGGGCCCGGCCGAGAGACTTGTGCAGGGCTTCGGTCGCCGCGGCGACGGCGGCATCGCGGGCGCCGAGGAGCGAGTCGGACTCGATGGTGGCGGCGAGGCGGAGGCGGCCGGCCTCGCGGACGGGCGCTTCGAGCCACCAGGCGGGGGGCGTTCCGTCGACGGACTCGGGGGGCTTCGTGACGGGGGGCGTGACCGCGGGGGCCGGGCTCGCATGGACGACGGGCGGGGGTGTCTGGGGCGCGGGGGCGCGGGCGGGCTCGGGCGGCGGACGGTTGGCGGGGCGTGCGGGGCCGGAGCAGCCGGCGGTGCACGCGGCCAGCAGGGCCGTCGCGAAGAGCGTGCGGGATGTGGTGGTTGGGTGCATGGTGCGGGTTCAGACCTTGGGCTCGAACAGACCCTGCTGGGACTTGACGTCCTTGACTCGATTATTGAGCGTCTGCATCTCCTGCATCATGTCGCCGATGTTCTTGAACTGGAAGTATTCGCTGGCGAAGCGGATGTAGGCGACCTCGTCGAGGTCGCGGAGCTTGCGCATGACGCGTTCGCCGATGACGCGGGATTCGACCTCGCGGTCGAACTCGCGGTGGAGTTCGTCGTCGATCTCCTCGACGACGCGCACCTTGTGCTCTTCCGGGATGTGGCGCTTTCCGCAGGCGGCCTGGACGCCGTGCAGGATGTTCTCGGCGTTGAAAGCCTCGCGCCGGCCGTCTCGCTTGACGACGGTGAGTCGGGCGGCCTGTTCGACGCGTTCGTAGGTGGTGAAGCGCTTCTTGCAGCCGAGGCACTGGCGGCGGCGGCGGATGACCTTTCCCGCGTCGCTGGAGCGGCTGTCGATCACCTTGTCATCGTTGGAGTTGCAATAGGGGCAGATCACCGCGTCACCCTGTCCGGCCCAACTTCCGGGAGGGCCGAGACCAGAGCATACCAGCGGCGGGGGTCGGGATGGTCACCGGGGCGGGGGAATCGGGTGACCCGAGACCGGTGGACCGTCCGTCAGCGTGCGGTCCTTTGCGCCTTTGCGAGGGACTCGATGTGCCAGACGAGGGCCTCGCCGGCCTCGACCTCGCCGCTCGGGCCGCGCAGGGTCACGGTGTTCCGGGCGGCGTCGATCGTAACCTCGAGTGAGTTTAATCCAAGGTGATCGAGGAGCGAGCGGATGGCAGCGCCGGTGGTTTCGGCGTTTGCATCGGTCAGCGCGAGTACACGGACGGTCTGCGGGAGCCCCAGTTGGAGTTGCGCGAGGTCCGTCCGCAGCCGGTCGTTGATGACGTTGTAGTCTCTGAGCTGGATTTCTCCGGAAACGACCGTCGTGAGCGGGTTGTAGAACCGAATGGGGAGGTTGAGTTCCGAGCCGTTCCGTTGAACGGAGGAGCCGCTGAGCTCATCGGGCACCGTCCGCCGCTGAATGGCCGATCCCTGGCGCGCGGGCTCGGAGAGCTGGTTCATGAACCAGCGGACGCCCTCGTGGAAGCGCGGGGGCGCCTTGATGAAGAGGCTTTCGCCGCCGACGACGCAGAACTCGGCGAGTTCGCCGCCGTTGTCCTTCCAGTCGTCGGGGTGCACGAACTGCATGACGAGGGCGATGAACTCGTCGTCGGCGACACCACGGTCGCCGATGGGCGAGAGGTCGTAGCGCACGAGCGTGGTCTCGAGCTGGTCGAACCAGATCGGGCGGGCGACCTCGAGCGTCCCTTCGCGGAGGCGGAAGTCGATGACCGTTTCGAGGGCGTTCGCGGCGAGCGTGCCGTTGATGGCCGCGAAGACCTCGGAGATGGTCCCTGCGGGGGCGTCGAGCGTGACCGTGGTTTCCGGGGTCAGGCCCGCGCTCTCGAGATTGGCCCAGCGGATGACGGGAGTCGCCTTGGCGGATTGCGCGAGTCTGCTGATGGCGTCGCCGAGTTTGACCTTGTCCATTTCGAGGGCCGCGACCCTGGGCTCCGGGGTGACCGAGACCCGCATGGGCTGGCCGGGCTGGTAGACGTGCTGCGGGGCGGGCGTGCCGGGGCGCGTGACGGCGAACAGGCTGGTCATGAGGGCCGCGCCGGCCACGCTGAAGATCGCGAGATTCATGAGTCGTCTCCTGTGCGGGGGTTGTGCCGCGCTGCGGTATCGCTGGGCGACGGCGGCGGCGTCTCCCAGTTCGGCGACCGCATTTCCGACGGCGGTCGCCTCGTCCTGCCCCGCGAGAATGAGGTCGCGCACGCGCTCGCGCACGTGCGATTCGAGTTCTTCGCGAACGTCCGTGCCCAGGTCTGGAGGGAGCATGCGGCCGAGGACGTCGAGCCACTGGCCGAC
This sequence comes from uncultured Phycisphaeraceae bacterium, assembly GCA_964567955.1. Classification (GTDB taxonomy): domain Bacteria; phylum Planctomycetota; class Phycisphaerae; order Phycisphaerales; family UBA1924; genus CAZMPE01. Next base: position 3,912 of record CAZMPE010000232.1, read on the forward strand.
GGGGTCGGAGGGCGGTGTATCGGCGCGGCGGATGCGGAGGGGGGCGGTCATCCGCGGGACTCCTTCGGGGCCGGCGCTCGCCCGAGGAATGACTCGAGGCGTGCGAGGTAGCCGCGGTGGGCCTCGATGCGGTGCGAAAGTCGTCGGCGGCCCTCGGGTGTGAGGCTGTACCACTTGCGCCGGCGGCCGGTGCCGGATTCGGTGCGGTCCGAGTGGACCGAATCCCAAGTCGACGTGACAAGTCCCTGGCGTTCGAGCCTGGTGAGCAGGGGATACAGGACGCCCGGGGTCAGGGCGAAGTCGCCCTCGAACGCGGCGTCCACCCGCTTCGAGATGGCGTAGCCGTACAGGGGTCCATCATCGAGGATGGTGAGAAGGACGAGTTCGGCGTGAGATGGGCTGAGGTCGCCTGCGGGCATGTTCCGGTCTCCAGCTTCCGGTGCAAATATATCCGCTCCAGATATATCTGTCAAGTAGCCGGTTCGCACCGGCGTGCGGGGCGGTTCCGGGGCCCTTTCCGATATCCTGAGCCGTGGACGAAAACGAGCGCCAATCGATTTGGACGAGGCCGATCACGCTGTGGGGCAAGGGGACTCGGAACCCGGAGGAGACGGGGTTCCTCGAGGGGCCGCGGCGGCGGCTGGTCGAGCTTGCCCGGGCTCTGCGGATCTTCCTTGAGTGCATCAAGGGGTTCCGGGCGCTGCACTTCGTGGGTCCGTGCGTGACGGTTTTCGGGTCGGCGCGGTTCACGGAGGAGCACGAGTACTACGTGCTGGCGCGCGAGATGGGGCGCCGGATTGCGAATCTCGGCTTCACGGTGATGACCGGGGGCGGGCCCGGGATCTTGGAGGCCGCGACCCGCGGGGCGCGCGACGCGGGCGGGCCGTCGATCGGGTGCAACATCCAGCTTCCGATGGAGCAGAAGCCCAACCCGTTCGTGGACCGGTTCATCGAGTTCCGCTACTTCTTCGTGCGCAAGGTGATGCTGGTGAAGTACTCGTACGCGTTCGTGGTCATGCCGGGCGGGTTCGGGACGCTCGACGAGCTGTTCGAGGCGCTGACGCTGGTGCAGACGGGGAAGATCAGCCAGTT
>CAZMPE010000233.1:0-4997 GCA_964567955.1 uncultured Phycisphaeraceae bacterium
CGAGGGCGGCGCGGGGAAGGGGAATCGGCGCGGCAACGCGGAGTGGCTCGCGCTTCTCGAGCCGGCCTGAGAGTGTGGTTCAGACCGTGCCCGCCGTGGGCCGCTTCCAGCCTTCCGGGGCCGCGGCGCTGGACGGGTGCAGGAGCGACCAGATGCGCTCGAGCAGCGGGCGCGTGCCGGTGCGCGTCGCGCCGCTGACGGCGAAGACGTCGTCACGGGCGCCGAGCTTGAGTGCGCGGCAAAGCTCGGCGGTCCGGGCCCGGCGCTCCTTGTCGTCCGCGAGGAGGTCGACTTTGTTCAGGACGATGATCTCCTGCTTCTCGGCGAGCAACGGCGAGTAGTCCGCGATCTCCCGGCGGATCGTGCGGTAGCTGTCGGCCGGGTCGGCGCCGTCGGCCGGCGCGCAATCCAGCAGGTGCACGAGCACGCGGGTGCGCTCGATGTGCCGGAGGAAATCGTGCCCCAGGCCGGCGCCCGTCGCCGCGCCCTCGATCAGGCCCGGGATGTCGGCGATCACGATCCGTCGCGTCGCGTCGAGTTCGGCAATGCCGAGCTGCGGCGAGAGCGTCGTGAACGGGTAGTCGGCGATCTTCGGCGTGGCGCGGGTGACCGCGGCCAGGAGCGTGGACTTGCCCGCGTTCGGCAGTCCGATGAACCCGACGTCGGCGATGAGCTTGAGTTCGAGGCGGAGTCGAAGTTGCTCGCCGGGTTCGCCCGGTTCGGCCTTCCGGGGGGTCTGGTTCGTGCTGGACTTGTAATGCTCGTTTCCGAACCCGCCCCTGCCCCCCTTGGCCACGACGACGGAGTCGCCCGGTTTGAGGTCCGCGATCTGTTCCCCGGTGTCGTCGTTGAAGAGCATCGTCCCAGCGGGGAGGCGGAGGATGCGGTCCTGGCCCTTGAGCCCGGAGCATTGCTTCGCCCCTCCGCCCTCTCCGTCATCGGCCTCCCAATGGTGGATGCCGCGGAAGTCGAGCAGCGTGTGGACGTTCTCGTCGGCCGTGGCGATCACGGACCCGCCGTCGCCGCCGTTTCCGCCGTCGGGGCCGCCCTTGGGAACGTATTTCTCGCGCCGGAAGGAGACCTTGCCGTTCCCGCCATTGCCGGCCCGGATCGAGATGACCGCCTGATCAACGAACACGGCGAAGGGTATACCTCGCCGGTCCGTGCTCAAGGCGACGGGGCCCGTATCGTGTTTGCGGGTTCCGAATGCGTGCGATCAGGCCGCCCGGCGGTACCGACCGCTGCCGATCTGGCGCAGGAGCCGTTCCTTGTCGCCGCTGCCGGCGAACCGGACGAAGACGGCCGCCATCTTGGAGGGGCCGGGCTCATCGGGGTCGCGGTCGGTCCAGACCACGTTCCCGATCGCGTAGAACGTCCCGGACCCGCTCGTGGATTCGGCCTGACCCGGGAGGGTGACCTGGATGGCGACGGGCGTGCCGGGCTCGATCGGCTCGTCGAGATCGAAGCGAACGCCGCCCTCGCTCACGTCGTAGGCGTGGCCCTCGAGCGGCTCGTCAACGGAGTCGAGCCGGCGCAGCGAGATCGGCGTGTACATCGGCTTGAGCGTGAAGCGTTCGAAGCGACGGCGGTTCGTCGAGTTGGTCACGGCGGATCTCCCGGTGTCGTTGCGCGGGCACGGCGGCCCGGTCTTCCTGCGCCATCGACCGGCGAGGAAACCGACTTCAGCGGAAGGTCCGGGAATCAGTCGTTTCCGGGTTTCTCGAAGACCTGCACCGAGACCGCCGACACGCGGATGCCGATGCGTCGCTCGATCTCCGCGAGAACGGACCGCGGAATATTGCCGATCAGCTTGCGGCTCAGGTCGTCCGGCAGATCGATGACCCGGCCGTCGATCAACGCCACATGTACGTGTTCGGACATGTCGGCGTCGTAGCGGCAGGGGCCGCCGCCACGCGGGCATGGGAGCCTCCTGCACAGCCCGCGCTCGGTGAAGATCTCGAGTGTGTTATAGACGGTGGCCAGGCTCAACTCGGACTCGGGGCCCGAGGCGCCCTCGACCGTCGTGCCCCCCTGCTGGCTGACGACCATCCGGTATAACTCGTCCGCGGTCGGGTGGGCCGTCGTGCCCGCGAGCGCCTCAAACAGCAACTCGCGTTGACGCGTGCAACGCAGTCCGTGCCGGGCGAAGAGTTCGCGGGTCGTGTTCAGAGACAACCTCCTGCGGGGGCTTCCGACGCATGATTATTGGCCCCTGGCGGGGGCCGAACCACGCGCGGATCCGGATCGGTCAGACCGGGGTCGGCTCCTCCTCCGGTTCGAATCGGAGCGTCATCTTTCGATGCGGGACGCCCGCCTCGACGAACGGCTCGGGGTCGGGCCGCCATCCGAACTTCTCGTAGAAAGTCGCCGCATCGGCCTTGGCATGGCAGATCAGTTCGGTCAGGCCGAGTTCGCCGAAGGCGCGCGACTCGACGGCGGCGACGAGGCTGCGACCGATGCCCTCGCCCTGGCGCTGGCGGTTGACGGCCATCTGCATGAGCTTGCCGGAGGTGCCTTCGGGGTGGCCCGGCAGCAGCGCGGCGCACCCGACGACTCGCTCGGTACCGCGGTCGTTGAAAGTCGCGACAAAGTGCTCGAAGCGCTCCTCGACTCCGGGGAACTCCGCCATGAACCGCTTGAGGTCGTACCCGATGGGCCGGAGAAGAACGTCCTCGCGCAGAGCGCACTCCTGCCGGTACAGGGGGTCATCTCGTGTGATTCGCCGGATCTTCACCACCAGAAACTCCTGGTCGGACTGCGGATGTTATCGGCGCCGGCCGGACCCGGGTTAAGGGGGGCGGATGAATATGGCATGGCGTCTGCATGCGCACCGGCGATTCCTCGGGGCCTAGCATGGGACGATCGTCGCCGGACCAGCGCGGGGACCGGACCGACGGGACGGAGCCCGCCTTGACCGACCGGATCCCCGTCGCTGAAGCGCCCCCACCGGCCACATTCGGCCCGCGGGGGGCGGCTCAGGGGCCGCCCCTCGGCCCCCCCGATCTCTCGCACGGAACACCCATCTCGCCCATGCGGGTGCTGCGCCACCGGCACTACCGCAATGTCTGGATCGGGGCGATCGTCTCCAGTGTCGGCGGCTGGATGGAGATCCTCGGCGTCCAGTGGCTGATGAACCAGCTGACGAGTTCCGCCATCATGCTCGGCTGGCTCGCCGCCGCACAACTTCTGCCGATGCTGCTGCTGGGCGTGTGGGGGGGGCTGGCGGCGGATCGTTTCAACCGGCGGCGGCTGCTCCTTTTTACGCAGACGCTGCTCATGCTGATCGCCGCCGGATTGGCGATCGTGGCCTACTTCGATCTGGTGACGCCGGGCGCGCTGATCGCCTTCGGGATCGCCAACGGCGTGACGATGGCGTTCAATGTCCCGGCGTGGCAGGTCCTGACGCCGCGCCTTGTGCCGCGCGAGGAGCTGACGGCGGCGATCAACCTGAACGGGCTTCAGTTCAATCTGGCGCGGGTGGTTGGTCCGGCGCTGGCGGGCATCCTGATGGCGGTGTACGGGCCGACGGTCCTCTTCGTGGTCAACGCGCTGAGCTTCCTGGGGGTCATCCTGGCGGTGGCGGGCACGCCCGACGCGCCGGCGCCCGCGCGCGAGCCTACGACGGCCTGGGCGCGGACTCGCGAAGCCCTCTCCTTCGTCTTCCACCGGCGCGGGCCGCGCGCCGTTTTTCTGGGGATGGTCGTGTTCGCCATGTTCGCGGCCCCGCTGGTGCGGCTGCTCTCGCTCTTTGTCTCGAACGTGTACGACACGGACAGCCTCGTGACGCGCCTGCTGGCGCCGTTGTTCCCGGCCGGTCAGATGGGCGAGGCCGTCTTTGGTTTTCTGCTGGCGGTCATGGGCGCCGGGGCCGTGGCCGGCGTGCTGTGCCTGCGCTTTGTGCCGTCGTGGTACCCCAAGCACCACTTCATCCCGTTGTCCATCGCCCTCAGCGGCTTCAGCATCGTCCTCTTCTGTTCCACATCGTCGCTGACGATCGCGTCGATCGTGCTGTTCTTCGCGGGAGTGTTCTGGCTCTGGGCGTTCAACTCGTCGTTCGCGGCGATGCAGATGCTCGTGGACGACCGCATGCGCGGACGCGTCCTCTCCGTGTGCAACGTCGCCGTCTTCGGCGCGATGCCGCTGGGCGCGATCCTCGCCGCGCTGGTCGGTCGGCTGGCGGCGGGCGAGGCCGTCGGTCTGGCAACGCAGGTCGGCGTGGGCGTGATGGGGGCGGTTCTTGCGGCGGCCGGGCTGGTCATGCTGAGTTGGAGGACGCCCGAGGTCGACGGCCTGAATCCGGGGGACGCCGGGTACGCCCGCCGGCGAGGATTGTTCACCGGCCTGACGGCCTCCGGCCACCGACCGGCCCGCCGGGGCTGACGTACCATCCCCCGGAATGAACCCACGGCGCGCCACACGTCAGGTCCGCATCGGCGACGCCCGCACCGGCATCGTACGGATCGGCGGCGGGCTGCCCGATCCCGACGGTTCCCCAACGACACCGGCGTCGGTCTCGGTCCAGACCATGACCGCCGGATACACGCACGACATTGACGCCTGCGTGGCGGAGATCATCCGGCTGCACGCCGCGGGCGCCGACATCGTCCGCGTGGCTGTTCCTGAGCGCAAGGACACGGACGCGCTCAAGGAGATCCTGAATCAGACGCGGGTGCCCATCGTCGCGGACGTTCACTTTCACTTCCAGCGGGCGCTCGAGGCCGTGGAAGCCGGCGTGCACAAGATCCGGCTCAACCCCGGGAACATCCAGGACCGCGACCAGGTCAACGCGGTCATCGACGCCTGCCGCGCACGGTCGATCCCGATCCGCGTCGGAGTGAACGAGGGCTCGATCATCGAGCGCCGGGACAAGCAGAAGCGTCTCAAGGAGCTGGGCGCGGTCTTCAGCGAGCACAAGCACGGGCTGCTGCTGGCGATCATGATCACGAAGCTCGAGGAGTACATCGAGCTCTTCCACGAGCGGGACTTTCACGACATCG
>CAZMPE010000234.1:0-4968 GCA_964567955.1 uncultured Phycisphaeraceae bacterium
TCCAGATCCACCGCGGACAGTTCGACGCCGGACAGGGCGCGCCGCGCGCGCCGGAGGCCGCGCCCGCCGCCGCGAAACGCTTCGCGCGCCAGTTCAGGGCCGTAGTCGTACTCGCCACGGTCTCGGCCCTCGTGTGCGCGGGCGTCGTCTTCCTCCTGATGCCCCGCGGCATCGGCAGCCGGGCCTTCGGCGACTGGGGCGTTGCCCGCGGCGGGTCGGTGACGGGCTTCACCGACCGCGTCCGACTCGGCGACGGCGGGCTGACGACGGAGTCCTCGGAGATCGTGCTGGAACTGGAGGTGGCGCTGGCCTCGGGCACCTCGATCGGCAGCCCCGATGCCGTTCACTACCTGCGCGGCGCCGTCCTCGATCGATACGACGACGGCCTCTGGGTCCGCGACGAAACGGCCTCGTCCCGCACCATGCGTGTCCTGGACGTCGACGCCGACAATGTCCGCGACATCGCCGCGGGCCCGCGCCCCTCGATCGTCCAGCGCTTCCGGCTGCGCTCGTTCGGGCTCGGCGCCACGCAGCTCTTCGCCATCTGGCGCCCGCAGCAGGTCAAGCCCAGGTCCAACATCCGCCTCAACTACGACATCGCGACCGGCGCGATACGGGCCACCGCGAGCGGGCCCGCCGCTCCCCTTGAGTACGAGGTCCTCTCCGTCACCCGCCAGATCGTCGACGAGACGCCCGCCGACCGCACGCCCGCGTCCTTCGACTCCGAGCCCGTCCGACGCCGCGCGGAAGACATCCTCAACGCCGTGGGCATCGATCCGGACCCGGCCGTCCGGCTGATCGACGAGGACGCCCGTGCCGCCCGCGCCATCATGGACCACTTCCGCGCCGGCAGCTACCGCTACACGCTCGACCAGCGCTCCGTCCCCATGGGCCGCGATCCCATCGAGTGGTTCCTCTACGACGCCCACGAGGGCAACTGCGAGTACTTCGCCTCCGCCATGGCCGCCCTGTGCCGCAGCGTCGGGATCAACGCCCGCGTGATCGCCGGGTACGTCGCCGCCGAGTACAACGCCCCCGCCGACCGCTACATCGTCCGCGCCAGCAACGCCCACGCCTGGGTCGAGGCGGAACTCGGGCGCGGCCGGTGGACCGTCTTCGACCCCACCCCGCCCGACGATTTCTCACGACTCCACAAGCCCGATATCGGCGTCCTCGGAAGAATCCGACACTGGATCAGCGCCGTGGAGTTCGCCTGGAATCGATCCGTCGTCGCCTTCGACGAATCCGATCGCGAACGGTTCCTCGGGAAACGCGCCGAGGAAGGGCCGACATGGCTCGCCGGGGTCGACGGCTTCCTCACCCGTGTGCGGCGTGGCGGGCCGGGCCTCATCGGTCGGGCCGCCGGCGCCGCCGTCATGGTCTTCGCACTGGCCGGGCTGGCCGGCTTCGCCGTGCTCGCCGCCGTCCGATTCGCCGCACGGTGGCGAGGGAAAGCGGGCGGACGCGCCGGCCGATCACGCACGGATGCCGCCGCCGCCGCCCGGCTGGCGCAGGTCCGCTTCTACCAGACGCTCCTCCGACACCTCAAACGCGCCGGGCATGCCAAGCCCGCCTGGCGCCCGCCCCTCGACCACGCCGCGGCCATCGAACCGGCCGACGCCGCGCTCGCCGACGCCGCGGCCCGGATCACGGATCTGTATTACCGGGTCCGATTCGGTGGCGCGGATCTGAGTGACCCGGAGCGCGAAGACGCCCGCCGTCTCCTGGCCGGCCTCGAACGGCGGGCCAGGGCCTGACCCGGCGGTGGGTTATCGGGACACGGCGTGCCGAGAAATCCGGACGGCTCAAGCGGCGATCAAGGGGGGCCGATGCTCACTCCGGCGCATCTTCCGCGCCGTACGCGAGGCCCAGTATGCCAGCCAACCGATCCAGGACAGACCGCTGGCGCGAGTGCCTGCGACAGGTCTTCGAACGCGACGGCGCCATCGAGATCGCCATGCCGTCCGCGGAGACCGGCCGCGAGGGGTTCACCGGCGGCGCGAACCTCATCTGGCGCGTCCGGATCGTCGCCCTCAGCGAGACCGAGATCCACGTCGAGCAGCCCAGCGCCGTCGGGCACACCATCCCGCTCGAGGCCAACCTCGATCTTGTGGGCGGCCTCTCGATCGGTCAGAACCGCTGGCTCTTCCACACGACGACCCTCGGCGCCGCGGACGGCGGCCCCAACCGCGGGCGCATCCTCCGACTCTCCATGCCGACCGATGTCGAGCGCTGCCAGCGCCGCAGCTTCTACCGCACCTCCACCGCCGAGCTCGCGCTCCCGCGGGTCGAGTGCTGGCCGCTGCTGGACCCGGCCTCCGTCATGGTCGCCGAGGTCGCCAACCGCGCGCTGATCACCGAAATGTCGCTCGCCGACATCACCGGCCGCTACATGCCCGTCGACGAGGAGGCCATGGTCCTGCCGGAGGTCGGCCCCAAGTTCGGCGCCAGCCTCCTCAACCTCGGCGGCGGCGGCGCGGGCCTCGTGGTCGACCGCAACGAATCCAACGCGGCCGACCGCTCCCGGCTCTATTGGCTCCGCTTCAACTTCAAGCCGTACATCCCGGCGCCCCTGGGCCTGACCGCGAGACTCGCCCATTCGCACATGGACAGCTCGCAGAACCTGTACGTGGGGATGGCGTTCGACTTCGCCTTCAACCCGGGCCACAAGCAGTTCGTGGTCGACCAGGTCACAAGGTACGTCAACACGCTGCAGCACAACCGCGCCATGCGGCTCCGCGACGCCTTCAAGAAATCAGCCTGACACGCCACGCGGAACGACCCGTGGAGCCACGCGCTCCGGGCGTTCCGCACGCGCCGAGGCGCCCGCGATCAGTCCAGCGCCCGCGTCTTCCAGAAGAAGAGCCCCTTCCAGCGTGACGGCCGGTAGGCCCGCGCATCGGGGATCACCATCGCGCCCACGGTCCCGCGGCCGGAACGCAGCACCACCGGATTCTCGCCGTCGTTGAGCGTCCCGATCCAGCGGTCGGGGTCCACGACCTCCGTCCGGACCGACCCGCCCTTCGCCAGGAACTCCACCATCCCGTCGTCCGCCTGAAGGTCGAACCGGCCCGTCGAGCTCGGGCCGACCTGGTAATGCACCGGCCCGTCCGACGTCACCAGCGCCACCGGCTGCGTCATCGGCTCGTCCGTACGCAGCTCCACGCGGCCGCCCGGGCCCCCGTTGAAACCGTTCTCCACCGTGACGGCGCCGCCGACGCCGCGCAGATCCACGATCCCGCCGGCATTCCGCACCAGCACGCCCGCGCACGCCGGCAGACAGATCGTCAACTCGGCCTTGCCCTCCTGCGGATCGGCGAGCGTTGTGGTGGAACGCACGACCAGGATCGCGCGGCCGTCGGAGACGGTCGTCTCCGCCGTGATCGAACTCGCCTTGGCGATGTCCCGTCGACCGGGCGAACCGCTCTGCGTGCGCCGGACTTTGGCCCGGACCTCCGCCTGCTTGTAACGCGACCCGGTCAGCACGCGCACCGAACCGTTCCAGTTGTTCACGTCCACGGCCGTCGGCGTCCCGGGCTCCACCGCGGCGCCGGTGACCGCCACATCCACCTTCGAACCCAGGCGGCAGCCGCACAGCAGCGCGAGGGAAGCCAGCCCAAGCCACAGGGCGTGCCGGCTGAGAACGCGAGGCGTGTGAGATCGAGTCTGAACGGGCATGACTACCTCCGACGGTCCTGGTTGATCGAACGTGAACCCTAGTCGCCGATCCTTCATCGACACGAAAGACGTCCCGCGTGACCGATCGGTCTTTGTCCGGGGCTCCGGACTTCCGAGACATGGTACCCGAGGCAGCCTGCTCGCCCGGCAACCCGAACGCCCCGTCAGAATTGTGATATGATGCCCCGCGAAGTAGAAGTTGGCTCGTCGGTGCTCGTCGGCCGACCATTCATTGAAGACAGCGCACCGGTTTACGGGCCGCTCGCCTTCGAACACTCGCGGCGGCCTTTGCAGAGGGTTTCGAACGTATTCGGTCTTGATTGCGTGCAGATCCCGGTTTCGCACACCGATCGGAACGCGATCAGACAGAGGATCCCGGAAAGATGGGCATCATGATCGTTGACCACCTGGTCCATGCCGTCTCCCGTGCCGCAGGCAACGGGTGCCGACCGCCTTTGGCGGCCGGACGGGGTCCGATGACCGAATAGCCGTCTGCCGGCGCATCAATGACTGGTCCGACCGTGGCCCCCGGCCGCGGCGTCGGTGGAGCATGCGGGCCGTTCCGGCTTGTCGCGTCGATCCCGGATCGGCGCTTGGCGGGGCGTGCAGGCATTCGGCCGCCCAGGGGACGTTCGGTCATGCCAGTCATTCACCTGATGCTCGCGGATGTCGGTGTTTGGACGGCGGCGGCTATCGGCGTCGGCGCGCTGGTGCTCGGCGTCGTGGCCACGGCGGCGCTCACCCGGCTCATCGCCGGCCAGCGCGTCGGCCGTGCCAAGGCCGAGGCCCGGCTGATCATCGAGTCGGCGGAGTCCGAGGCACGCAACGCCGCCCAGAAGGTCGAGCTCGAGGCCGAACGCCGCGCCCTCGAACGCAAGGAGAAACTCGACGCCGAAGCCGCCAAGGCCCGCGACGAGATCCGCGAAACCGAGCGCCGCCTCGTCAAGCGCGAGGACCTCTTCGAACGCAAGGAAGAGATGCTCGCCATCAAGGAGTCGACCCTCGCCAAGTCGGCCGAGACTCTCAAGACACGCGAGGCCCGGATCGCCGAACGCGAGGCCGAGGCCGCGGCGTATGTCGAGAAGCAGCGCGACGAACTCGCCCGGGTCTCGGGCATGTCCCAGGTCGAAGCCCGCGAGGTCCTCCTCAAGCGCTTGGAAGAGGACACCCGCCTCGAAATGGGCAAGATGGTCCGCCGGGTCACCGAGGAGGCGGAACTCGAGGCCAAGGAGAAGGCACGCGAGATCACGCTCATGGCCGTCCAGCGGTACGCCACCGAGCACACCAGCG
>CAZMPE010000235.1:0-4955 GCA_964567955.1 uncultured Phycisphaeraceae bacterium
GGTGTCGGCGTCGAGGCCGGAGGGGATGTCGAGGGAGAGGACGGCGGCGCCCGCGGCGGCGAGCGCGTCGACCGCCGCGATCAGCGCCGCGGCGACACCGGTGACCGGGCGGTCGAGCCCGGTGCCGAGGAGGGCGTCGACGACGAGTCGCGGCGGTCCGGCGGGGTGGGCGGGCGCGGGCGAGGCGGGATCGGCGGCGGCGACGGGGATCCCCATATTCGTGGTTATGGCGAGGTTGATCGCGGCGTCGCCCGTGTACGCCGCGGGTTCGGCGGCGAGGACGACGGCGACGTCGGCGCCCGCGTTGTGCAGGTGACGGGCGACGGCGAGGCCGTCGCCGCCGTTGTTGCCGGGGCCGCAGACGATCAGGACGGGAGCGCCGGGGTCGGTCATCTCGAGGGCGATCTGCGCGGCGTGGAGGGCGGCGTTCTCCATGAGGACGATGGAGGGGATGCGGTACTGCTCGACGGCGAGGCGGTCGACCTCGCGGATGGCGTCGCGGGTGAAGACGGCGATCCGCGGCTCGTCCGCCTGGGCGTGCGTGGTGTCTGGTTCGTCCCGTCCGGGCATGGGGGGAGTCTACCGGGCGCGCCGGGGCGGCGGACGCTACCGTTGGCCTCGAGATGCCGAGCGGTCTGACCATCCTCGTGTGGGCGCTGAACGGGGCATCGCTGCTGCTGCTGGCGTACTGGTCGGCGGGGCTCGTGCGGCTGGTGCGGACGGCGCGGGCGGCGCCGAGCGCGCGCGAGGGCCTGGCGAGCGCCGAGCGTGACCCGGCGCGCGAATCCGTGTGCGTGGTGGTGCCGGCGCACAACGAGCAGGACGTGATCGGTGGGCTGATCGCGTCGCTGCGGGCGCAGGACCATCCCGCGCTGTCGGTCGTGCTGTGCCTGGACCGCTGCACCGACAGGACGGCGGCGGCGGCGCGGGCGGCGATCGGGGGGGACCCGCGGTTCGAGATCGTTGAGATCGGCGAATGCCCGTCGGACTGGTCGGGCAAGGTGCACGCGGTGTGGCGGGGCGTCACGGCGTCGGGGGGGGCGGGGGCGGACGTGCTGGTCTTCGCCGACGCGGACACGGTCTTTGACCCGTCGTGCGTGCGGGCGACGCTGGCGCTCTTGCGCGACCGGTCGCTGGATCTGCTCTCGCTGCTGAGTTCGCTGACGGTGACGCGCTGGTTTGAGGCGCTCGCGCAGCCCGCTGCGACGATCGAGATGGTGACGCAGTACCCGATCCTGCGGGCCGGGCGGCGCGAGGGCCGTCGGGCGTTCGCGAACGGCCAGTTCATGATGTTCCGGCGGGAGGCCTACGAGGCGGTGGGGGGGCACCGGTCCGTCAAGGACGAGCTGCTCGAGGACATGGCGCTGGCGCGACGGATCGCGGAGGCCGGACGGCCCGCGGGGGTGGCGGTCGCCGACGGGCTGCTGATGTGCCGCATGTACGCCTCGTGGGCGGAGTTCCGGCGCGGCTGGAAGCGGATCTACACGGAGCTGGCGCGCCGGCGGCCGGGGCGGATGGAACGCGCGGCGGCGCGTGTGCTGCTGTTCGGCGTCGCGCTGCCGAGCGCGGCGGCGGCGGCGGCGGTGGTCACGTCCGTCGTGTGGCACCCGGCGGGCGCGGCGGTCGGGCTCGCGGCCCTGGCTGTCTTCGCGGTGGTGCTGGGGCTGGCGTACCGGTCGTCACGCGCGCCGGCCGCGCTCATCCCGGGCTATTTGATGGGCGCCGCGGTGGTGGCGTGGCTGCTGCTCGCGGCGGCGCGGGACCTGCGGCGCGGGCGGGCCATCGAGTGGGCCGGGCGGAAGTACGTGCGTCCGGTCCGCTGACGCGATCAGCCGGGGCGCTTCTCGAGGGCCTTGCGGTACCTGGCGAGCGTGGCCTCGAGTTGGGGCTTGAGGTCCGAGTCGGCGAGCCGGACCGCGTCGGTCTGAATCCGGAAGGCCTCGTCGAGGTTGCCGCTCTCGAAGTGAACGCGGGCGAGCGTGTCGAGGATCGCCGCGTTGGCCCCGGCGCTGAGCTCGACCGCGCGAGCGGCGAACTGCAAGGCCAGTTTGTAGTCGCGGGTCTCGACCCCCGGCGTATCGACGATCGACCAGGCGAACGAGTTGAGGACGACTTCGTCGTCCTTGTAAGCGCCGGAGGCGGCTTCTTTGGCGAAGGCGTAGGCGGCCGCGGAGTCCTTGACCTGCGCGAGGAGCAGGTCGAACTTCATGGCCGAGGCCTGGGCGCCGAACCCCGCCGGGTCGTGCGCGATGAGTTCGTCGAGCTGGCGGAGGGCCAGCTTCACATCGCCGGAAGCGATCGAGCGGCCGTAGCGGGCCTGGATCTCCCGGGTCTTTGCGGCCGCGGCGGCGTACTTGGCCGACAGCTCGGCCGACTCCTTGGGCGTGAAGGGACCGGCGAGGACCTTCTCGAGGGCCTCGTCCATCTCGCCCTTGGGGGAGATCGGGTTGCCGATCCAGGCGATCAACCCTTCGCGGTTGATGATGAAGGCGCTGGGGATGCCGGTGCGCTTCGCCGCGGCCATCCAGGTGTCCGACATCTTGGTGCCGTCGTCCATGGCGATGGAGTAATCCATCTTGGCGCCCATCTCGGCGACGAAGGGGGCGACCTTGGACGTATCGCGTTCCCAGATGCTGACGCCGATGACGGTGAGCCCGTTGTCGCGGTGCTTGGCCTGCAGCTTGGTGAGGTGGGGGATGCTGACCTTGCACGGTCCGCACCAGGTGGCCCAGAACTCGACGATGTAGACCCGGCCGGGTGCGAGAGCGTCGATCTTGTCGCCCTTGACCCATGTGCTGACGGCCAGGGCCGGGGCCTTGTCACCGGCCTTGAGGGGGGTCTGGCGTGCGGCGGGCTGAGCCAGAGCGGTCGAGGCGAGCAGAGCCGCCGCCAAGAGAACCATTGTCTGCCTGATCATGACCGTCTCCCTTCCGGATGCGCGGGCCGGGGCCGTGCGGCGTTCTCGGTCCTGCCGGTTCAGGATAGCGCTCGGCCCGTCCGCGACCGATGGCGCCTGCGTACCATCTGTTCGGCCGGGCCGGCAACGCCCTCAAGGCTACGAAAGTCGCCATGACGCCCGTCGATCGTTCTAATCGGATTCTCGCGACAGGACTGGTGGTCAGCCTCGGTGTCCACGTGGTTATCGGTACGGGGTTCGTTCAGGGATTGGTGCGGGTCGAGCGGGCGGCGCCCGAGCCGCCGGCCGACACCGGCATCGTGTTTGAGCTTGAAGACCCGGAGAGGCCTGACGAGGTCCGGCCGAAGCCCGTCCAACTCGGGATCGAGGACGGGCGCGAGGATGCCGCGGCGTGGCTCGGATTCAAGGAACCGACGGAGCACGCGGCGACGAAGTCCGAGGTCGCGCAGTCGGCGATGACGATCAGCCCCGGCGGGCCGGAGTCTGAGATCGAGTCGGGGCTGGCGGCGGCGGTGGAGGCGAGTGCCCAGGCGCGGGAGTCATCGCCGGTTGATCTGAAGCTGATCGAGCCGGTGCGAGAGCCGGCGCCGACGGTCGAGCGCGAGCCGCCGGCGTCGGAACCGGGCGACCCGGTCGCCGCGGAGGGAGCGGGCCCGGGCGCGTTCGACGCGGTGCGCAGGCTGACGGAGGATCTTTCGGCGCGTGCCGCGGAAGCGATGGAGGCATTGCGCGTGCTCGGGGCGGAGGCTCTCCCGGCTGAGGCGAGCGCCCAACCGGCGCGTGCGTCGGGCGGCGGCGAAACGGGGATCGCTTCCGACAAGGAGTCGATGGCGACATCGCTGAAGGAAGCGATCACGGTGATCCCGGGCCGGGTCGCGGCGGGTCGCGGGCTGGAGCTGATCACGCGGAAACCCAAGTGGTCGATCACGACGCTCTCGACGCGCCGGCCCGTGAACCCGGTGGTGGTGGCGACGTTCCGGCGCGACGGGACGGTTGTCGATGCGAAGTTTCTGAACGACGGCAAGCGGGTGCTTTCCACCGGTTACGAGGATGTGGACGAGCCCCTGATCAACGCGATCTATCAGTGGCGGGCCAAGGGGCCGCCGCTGGATGAACTCAAGGGACCGGACGACGTACTGACGGTGACGATCCGGGTGATCCTGATCCATTAGGTTCGGGGCCCGATCTGGACGATGAGAGGGGATCGTGAACGCGACGGCGTGCAGGCTGGGGCTCGGCGTGCTGCTCCTCGGGGCGGGCGTGGCGGGTGCGCAGCCGAAGCGTGTGGAACAGGGGATCGCGGACGCGGGGCCCATGTCGGCGAGTCTGCGGGTGGCGCCGGTGGACCTGCGGAGCCCGATCGGGTTCGAGGCGGTGTACCGGTTGTCGGAGGTGGATGTCTTCGGGCGCGAGACGGTGAGCTACATGCGCAAGCACGGGGCGATCACGGCGGTCTTTCCGCACTCGGTGTACGTGCCGACGGAGGCGGGGCTGGTGCCGCAGATCCCGGCGGGAACGGTCTTCCGCATCGGCGAGCCGGCGTGGCGTCCCGCGGAGCCGGTGACGTCGCCGCCGACGCGTTGGAACAGCGCGATCGATCTGTCGCCTGGTGCGCGTCCGGAGCTGGCGCCGGATCGGCCGGCGGAGGCGCTACCGGGCTACCGGCACACGATCTGGAACGACGAGATCTACCGCCGCGCGCGGATGGAGCAGCTGGTCCGTCGTGCCGCGGGCGGGTGAGGGGCGTGCGTCAGGTGTTTCCGCCCTGGTTCGCATCCCCGGCGATGGACGAGCGCATGCTGGTGTCGGCCTGGATGTTGCGCATGCGGTAGAAGTCCATGATGCCGAGGTTGCCCTTGCGGAAGGCCTCGGCCTGGGCGCGGGGGACTTCGGCCTCGGCGAGGACGACGAGGGCCTTGTTCTTCTGGATTTCGGCCTTGAACTCCTGCTCCTGGGCGACGGCCATGGCGCGCCGCTTCTCGGCCTCGGCCTGGAAGCGCCGCTTGTCGGCCTCGGCCTGGTCGGCCTGGCGCTTCGC
>CAZMPE010000236.1:0-4935 GCA_964567955.1 uncultured Phycisphaeraceae bacterium
TCGTGATCTTGACGCCGCGCGTCAGCGTAAGACGTATGTGAACACCGTCCGTCATCCGATTGGCCTCGAGCGTGCGCGCGATCTCGCGGGTGAGTGCGGTATCGTCCGGGATCGCCGCGAACGCCAGGGCCCTGGCGCTCGAACGCAGGCGTGCGAGGTGCTCGGTCAGCTTGAAGATGCGCCCGCCGTAGACCCGCAGCCCCTCCCAGACGGCGTCGCCGCCCTGCACCGCCGAGTCAAACGGGCTGATGCCGGCCCGGTCCCGCGGGACCAGTTCGCCGTTGATGTTGATCAGAATGTCCCGGTTCCTCGGGTCGAAAGTCTGGAGCATCCGCTCAGGATACCGGCGGCGCCCCGGGCCGGTCAGGGCCGGTCAGGGCCGGTCACGAGGGGGCTCGGCGGAACCGTCCTTCGGCGCGGCCTGTTCCCGTTTCAGGGTCCGCGTGCTGCCGTCTTCGAACTCGAGTTGCACGGAGTAGTGCTTGCTGTCGATCGACACGAGCGTGACGCCGGGCGCGATCTTCGAGCCCGCTCGGTACACGCGCCCGTTGATCGTGGCCAGCCCGCTCTCGCCCTGGCCAAGGATCCCGGTCAGCTTGAACCCGCTCACCGGGTTGACGATCGGTTCGATGTCGGGCTGGTCCCGATCGGGCGGCTCCTCAACGGTGCCCAGATGAAGGAACGGCGATTCGGACACGGCCGTTGTGCGCGCCGTGGCGAGCCATTCGGCCGCGCGGGCCTGCTCGGGCGTCAGCTTCGGCCCCGCGGTAACGGCGGCCGCCACCGGCGGCATGGGCGCCGCGACCGCGGCGGGCGCCGACGCGGGCTCGGCGCCGGAGAGGAACCGGAGCCCGATCACCAGGACGAACGGCCCGGAGAGAATGGCGAGTTCCTTGATGCTGCGGTTGCGGCCCATCGGGGCGTGTCTCCGTCATCGTCACGGGGCGGTGGGTGGGGGGGGCGGCGGCGCGGTGTCGAAGCCGTAGTGCTCGGTCTGGATCGATGCGGTGACCATCGGCTGCGCCGAGTCGCGATCGGGGCTGATCCGCACGGACCGGACCAGTGTGTAGCCAAGGTCGCGCCCGAGCGCCCCGACGAAGCGCACGACGTCGGCGTACGAACCCTGCACGATGATCTGGTACCCCACCTGCGTGTCACGGCTCGGAGGCGCGTTCGGGGCGCCGGGGGCGGCAACGACCGGCGCGGTCGGGTCGAGCTGGTTGATGCGGACCCGGCACGACGCGCCGATCCGCGTGACGGCCTCGTACAGACCGATCGAGTGACGGGCGATCCCGCTCGTGGCGGCGATCGATCCGGCCCTCGCCTCAAGGGCGGCGATCTCGGCGGTCATCGCCGGAATCTGGTCGAGGAACGACTCCGCGCCGGCGACACGGGCCGAAGTCTCCGAGATCTCGGCCGCGAGAACCCGCGCCTTCTCCCTCGCCGGATCGACGAGAGCCTTGTAGCCGCCGATCACGACGGCGAGCCCGATGGCGACGAGGGGCACGAGCTTGCGGGTCTCGGTGTTCATCACGGCCCCTCCGGTGGAACGTGCGTCGTCCGCGCCGAGGCCGGCGGCGTGCCCCGAATCGCCTGCAGAGGAAGACCGATGATCGCGAAGGACAGCTCGAACCGTTGACCGCCGCCGATCGTTTCATCGGCGCGGTGCGTCCCTCCGAGGCGGCAGGTCCGGACGATCGGCAGGGCCGAGATCGAATCGACGAACCCCTTGAGGATGACGGACGACGAGGCGGCCTCATCCGGGAAAACGTGACCCGAGATTCGGCAGACGGGCTCGCCGGTCTCGAACTGGAGCGCGATGTCGCCCAGCTTGATCGACGGCGGGACCATCCCCGCCAGCACTTGCAGCACCGTGTCCCACTCGGCCACAGCGCCGAACGCCGTGTTGATCCCGGCCTCCGCACGGAGAACGCCGGCCTTCATGCCGACCAGCCGCGCGTTCATCGCGATCATCGGATCGGCCGCCCCGAGGCGGACCCGCAGGTTGTTCAGATCGCGGTGCTTCGCGCTCAGGTCGATCCGCGTCAACACCGCGTCCGCGGCCACCGCCAGCGACGCGGCGGCGAAACCGACGAGCACGCCGCGCTTGATCCGCCGGGCGCTCGAGGCGGACTGAAGTTCTCTGGGCAGCAGCCGGACGCGCATGGGCTCCGCGAGCAGCAGCGAACCCAGCCCCGCGGGCGCACCGGCCACCGTCGAGGCGCCGCCGGATTCCAGGTCGACCGCCAGACCGATCTGTTCCGCGATCACCGAGGCAAGCCGGGGCACCGCGGCGCCCGGACCGATCGTCACGAGCCGGGCGTCCGCGCGCTCGGTCTCGGAGAGCCCGAAGCGGAGCGACTGCTTCGTCTCGACGACGCAGCGTTGGAGCACCGGCTGGATCAGCGGAAGAATGGACTCGGCGGCGATGCCGCGCGCCTCGTCAAAGATCGCCCCGCGCTCGGGGATGCCCGACGAAAGGAGCAGCACGCGCGCCTCGTCCCGCTCGAGCCGCACCGGCGGCAGCTCGGGGTTCTTCGGGCGGATCTCGCGCGACAACGCCTCGACCATGGTCTCCACGCCGATCGCGAGCTGGCGGACGAAACGCAGGCTCCCGCCGGAGGCCGCGGCAAGCACCGAAACATGCTCGCCGAGCGCGTAGACGACGCAGACCCCGTCGCGCGAGGCCCGCAGCGCGGTCCGGCAGGCCGTGACGATCCCGGGAAGGACGGCCGGGTAGAGAGCCGCGGGGAGCAGGCCCGCGACCGTCAGCCACTGCGCGAGCGCCTGCGTGTTCGCGTCGGTGTCGGCGACGCCGAGCGTGTGGACCGCGTCGACGTGCCGCTGGCCGTCCGCGCCGCGTCCGGTACGAGAGGCGACGTCCTTGGCGAAGACGACGAGATCGAACGGATTGTGATCCAGCGGGAAGGACGCGGCCTCGCCGAGCGCCAGCCGTGCCGCCAGCTGCGCGCCGATGCGCCCGGCGGTGCGCGGGCAGGAATACAGACCGGCGGTCGCGTCGGGGCTGGTGTACAGAAGCGTGGCGTCCGCGCCCTCGGCCCCCAGCTCCTTCACCATCGCGTTCAGACGCGCCTGCGTGGATCGCAGCACGGCCGGCCAGGGCTCGCTCCACATCTGCGGCGTGAGCGCCTCGGTGCGCGAAGCCACAACGGCGCTGCCTCGCATGAGGCAGAACGACAGCCCGGATGGCGAAAGTTCAACAAGCGCGCGGGTCTTCGGCACGAACAAGTCCCCCGTGGTTGCCGGCGCGACGGAGTCGAGCGTGCCCCGGAACTGCGGTCCACTCGGGTATCGGCCAGATCGGCCCGCCTCTTCGGCCCGGCGCCGCCTTCATCACGCGACGGCCGGGCTTCGTGAGGGCTCGTTATCGGGCGGACGACCCACGCCTAGTTCGGGCTGGTCTCCTGCCAGCGGACGACCCGCGGCGGCTGAGTCGTGCCCAGGCTCGTGCCCGTGAGGTAGAACGGCTCGGTGGTCTGGTCGCCGCCGACATCATTCTCAAGAATCGTGGACGCGGTGACGCCGGTGCTGATCCACCGGAAGGCGTGCAGCCGCCAGGCGTAGTCCGACGCGAGACCGAACACCTCGGACCCGCTGGAGCCCGGGTAGAGCGCGACGAAGTGGATCTGTTGGCCGAGGCTCGGCGCCGTCTGCACCGGCGACCACGCCCCGGCGTTCCAGGTCCGGTACCGCAGCGTCGAGACGCCCGACTCCGAATAGATGGCGACGGCCGTCGTGCCGGCCGGCCCGTAGGAGACATCGAACTGGCGTCGGTTGGTGTGGGCCGTCTTGTTCGCGGACTTGATGTTCGTGCCCCACGACGACCCGGACCAGATGTTGAAGCTCACGTACTTCGAGTCATCGAGCGCGCCAAAGGCGATCTCGTCCGAGACCGGGCACGCCGCGAGCCGCACCCAGATCGGGCTGTCGCCGATGCTCGGCATCTGTTGCTCCGCACTCCACGCCGACCCGTTCCAGGTGCGGTAGCGGGGCTTCGACTCATCTTCCTCGCCGTAGACAACGAGCCCCTGGCCCGACTTCGACGAATAGGCGAAGCTGAAGCACTCCTCGTCGTCGGTCTCGCAATCCGTTTCAAGCGTCGTCACCGCGCCGAACGCCGACCCGTTCCACGGAACCGCGTACAGCCGCTCATCGTCGTTGAGGACGAGGAGCATGATCTGGTCCGATCCGGGTTTCGCCACGAGGCGGATGTAATGCGCCGTAGCCGTCGACGGCAGCGCCAGCGGGATCTCCGCCGACAGCGCCGTGCCGTTGTAGGTGCGGGCCCCGATCGCCTTGGCCTTCTTGTTCCAATAGGCGAAGAGCAGATCGCCGGAAACGGACTCGTACGCCGAGTCCATGCACCGTTCGGCGGATTGCGCCGTGTCCTTGCACACCTCGGTCACGGCCCCCCACGATGTGCCATCGTAGAAGCACACGTTGATGTCCCGGTTCCAGTCCAGCGAGATCATCGCCGTCTCGGGACGGGTCGGGCACGTGGCCATGACCAGCCACCGGGGGTCGCACCCGAAGCTGGGCGCCTGCTGCATGGCACTCCACGTCCCGGTCCACAGGTTGTACCGGGGCTTCGTGTTGTACCACTTGGAATAGCCCGCCATGACCGGCGGACCGGCGAAGGCCGGGGCGCCGAACACAAGAACCGCGACGGCCGCGACAGTGACGCGATGTTGTTTCATTGGAGGATGGCCTCGACTCGACGCAGGGCCGCTCCCGATCGGCCGTTGCTGGTTACGGTTGTCTGCCCACCCCCGGATGCCTGCGTCACGACGACCTGGGCTCCGGTCAACGTCGGGTCGTTGGCCGGATTGCCGTCGTCGGAGATCGTCCCGATCGTCCCGTCCCCGTCCGCGTCGACCTGCAGAAGGTGCTCGCGGATCGCCATGTTCATGCCCG
>CAZMPE010000237.1:0-311 GCA_964567955.1 uncultured Phycisphaeraceae bacterium
GCTGAGATCGTCCCGCCGCCGCCCACGCTCGAACTGGTCCGCGAGCCGTCGACCTCGACGCCGACCTCGACCACTCTGACCTCGGGCGACATGGGCCCCTCCATCCCGAGCAGCATCGGATCGGATCTCTCAAGGGCCGTGGAGATCGCGCAGAGCAGCATGCGGGCCCCCGATCCGGTCATCGGCGGCGGTCTTCCCGAGGACGCCCGTCTCCGCGACGAGATCCTCCGTCAGGGCGGCGCGATGAGCGGTCGCGAGATCTCGATGCCGGTCGCCGGCGTCTGCGGAACACCATTCTTTGCGACCAGCTC
>CAZMPE010000237.1:321-4930 GCA_964567955.1 uncultured Phycisphaeraceae bacterium
TGCCGGTCGCCGGCAATCTGACGTCGGCCGCGTTGCCGACCGAGCCCGAGCGTTTCCACAACGTCCAGAAGGGCGAGTCGCTCTACGGTATCGCCGCGAAGTACTACGGCAACGGCAACCTCTGGAAGGCCCTGGCCGACCACAACAAGAGCCGGATCGGCGAGAATCACATGATCCGCGAGGGTGTGCGCCTCCGCATCCCGAGCAAGGAGGCCCTCACCGGCCGTCCGGCTCCGGCGACCACGAAGCCAACGGACACCCGTGTCGCATCGAGCCAGCAGAAGACCTACACCGTCCGCGACGGCGACACGCTCGGCGAAATCTCCATGAAGGTGCTCGGCACGTCCAGACGCTGGCAGGAGATCGTGAAGCTCAACCGCGACGTGCTGAGCGACGAGGACACCATCATCACCGGGATGGTCCTGCGGCTCCCCGGCAGCTGATCGCCCGCATCCCCGGGGAGACGTTTCGTGTTCGCCAAGTTGCTGGCGCTCATTTTGGCACTCGGGCTCGTCGCCTGCCTCCTGCTGGCCTCGCGCCAGGCCCGCCTTCAGGCCGCGCACGAGCTGGCCGACGCCCGAATCCGGATCATCGAGCGCGACAACGAACTCTGGCGCTTGCGTGCCCGCATCGCGGAGCTGACGACACCCCGTGCCGTCGAGACGTTCGCCGCGAAGATCACTCCGCTCCAGACGATCGAGCCGGGGTCGCCGACGCTCCTCGAGAGGGCCGAAGGCGGAGGGTTCGTCCTGGCGCCGGAAGCCCGCAAACCCCGCCAATGAGCCCCCGAACACCCGCGAGCCCCGCGTGCAGCCAACACTCCCTCAGCCCGATCCCGCTCATGACCCGGGCCGCCGAATCGACCGCGTCGCCCTCATCGGCGTCGTCCTCCTGACCCTCCTGCTCGCGGGCGTCGTCGTCCGTGTCGGCCAACTCCAGTTGGCTCCCGCCCCGGCCCTCGCCGACGCCATCCAGTCCCGGGAGACCCGCCGCTCCGTCCCCGCCGTCCGGGGCAGCATCATCGACCGCCGCCTCCGGCCCCTGGCCACGACCGAGTTCGGCTACCGGGTCTTCGTCGATCCCATGGACTTTCCGCAGGAGCCCGACGAGGCCATCTCTCGGATCGCCGACGCCGTAGGCGTTCCGCGCGAGGCCATCGGCGGCGTCCTGATCCCCCGCCTCGCCGAGAATGAACGACGCAAAGCCCTCCGCGAGAGCATGCGCGTTTCCGCCGCGCCCGGCCTCGAGGGCATGCTCCCCCTCGCGGTTCTCGATGCAGCCGATCCCGAGGTGGCGCTCGGCCCCGCCGACGAAGTCCCCGATGCCGCGCCGCCCCTGCCCCGTCTGATCCGCTACATCCGCGTGACCGACATCATCCCGGACAAGGCCGTGGAGGCCGTCAAGAGCCTCCGCATCCCCGGCGTCCACCTTGAGCTCCGCAGCGTCCGCGCCTATCCGGGCGGCGACCTCGCGGCGAGCGTCATCGGCAAGGTCGGCATCGAGCACAATGGCCTGCTCGGCGCCGAGAAGACGCGGGACGGCATGCTCAAGGGCGAGGACGGCCGGATGGTCTACGTCCGCGATGTCTCCGGCCGTCCGCTGTGGATGAGCCCGGGCGCCTTCGAGCCTCCCCAGCCCGGGACCGACCTACGGGTCTCCATCGACCTCGAGTTGCAGCGCATCGCGACGGACGAACTCCTCCGGGGCGTGAACGATGCCGACGCCGCCGGCGGCCGTCTGGTCATGATGGACCCGGCCACCGGCGAGATCGTCGCGATGGTGGACATCCTGCGACCGGTCCCGAACGCCGTGCCCTTCAACTGGGATGACGCTCCTCCCGCGGCTCCCGGGTCGCCCCGGCCTCGCTACCGCGTGATCTCCCCCGATCCCGGTCGCGACATCCATCCCGCCCTCGGTCGCAACCGGTGCGTCGAAGAGGTCTACGAGCCGGGGTCGACTTTCAAGCCGTTCGTCTGGGCGACGGTCACCGGCCTCGGCAAGGCACGCCCCGAGGAGGTCTTCGATACCGAGGGCGGCCGGTGGCGCACCGCCTACGGGCGAGCCATCGAGGACGTCGTCAAGGCCCCCACGATGCGTTGGGACGAGGTCCTGATCAACTCGTCCAACATCGGAATGACCAAGGGCGCCGAGCGGGTCTCGTTCCGTCAGCTCCACGACGCCGTGCGTGCCCTGGGCTTCGGACAGAAAACGACGCTCTCGCTCCCCGGAGAAACGGGCGGCTTCGTCACCCAGTTCAAGGACTGGGGAAAGTACACGCAGACCTCCGTCGCCTTCGGTTACGAACTCGCCGTAACCCCCGTCCAGATGGTCCGGGCGTTCAGCGCCTTCGCCCGCACGGGCGAGGCCGCCGGCACGATCCCCATCGCACGCCTCACCGTGCCCACGGCCGCCGAACGCAACAGCGAGGTCCTCAACCGTGTCCTGGCCCCGCGCGCCGCCGCGCTCACCCGCGAGGCCCTGCGCCATGTCGCGGCCAAGATGGAAGCCCAGATGGCCCGGGCCTATCCGGGCGAGAAGTCCTGGCGGTACACCATCTTCGGCAAATCCGGAACAGCAAAGATCGCCATGGGCCGCCCACCCGAAGGAAGGCGCCGGCCCCGCGGCAGCAACGGGTACTTCGACAAGCAGTACAACTCGAGCTTCATCGCCGGCGGCCCGGCCGAGCAGCCGCGCCTGGTCGTTCTGGTCGTCATCGACGACCCCGGACCGGATCGCGTCGCGAAGGCAACGTACTACGGCTCGCACGTCGCCGGCCCGGTTGTCCGGCGCGTCCTCGAGCGCAGCCTCGCCTACCTGGGCGTTTCGCCCTCGCCCTCCGCGGCCCCCGCGCGCTATGCGCCGGGCTCCGGGGCAGACTGAAACGGATTCAACGCTCGAACGGTGAGCGCCCCGCGACGATCCGGTCCCGGGAGCCCGTCTCGACCAGCTTCGCGATGAACCGGGTGTACTCGGGCGCGTCCGCCGCCGGATCGCCGAAGTACACGCGGTAGATCGCGTCGCCCTGTCGAGTCCGCAGAGCTTCCACCGCGGCCGCCTTTCCCAGCCGAAGCTCCAGCGCCAATGCCATCCGCCCCGCCGCGCCGTCCGCAAGCAGCGTCCGCAGCCCGTCCCTGCGTTCCTCGTGAAGAAAGTGCACGAGGGCCCACACCTGCGCGTAGTACGTCAGCGTTCCCGTCGTCGTCGCGTGGATCAGTTCCTGTGGATTCGAGGAGAGCAGCGCGCCCAGCGGCAGGAGCTCGCCCTGCGCACTCGACTGGCGAAGCTGGTCGAACCGCTCCACGTTGGCCCAACCGGAAAAGAGCGGCCGAAACGGATCCCCCGGATCCGTCACGAATCCCTCCATGTACGTCGCGACGCCCTCCTCGAGCCACACCGGCAGCCAGTCCCGGAAGGTCCGCTGCGTGTATTGATGCCAACCCTCGTGCGCCGCGATCGACAGCGTGTCGTGCGGCCCGATCGACCACAACACCGCCCGTCCGCCCGATGCGAACCCGCCGCGCTGGATCCGCAGAAACGTCGGCGCCTGGTCGCCCATCAGCCGCCACGTCAGTTCCGCCCACTGCGGACGCGTCGACATCAGGAACGTGTCGAGTTTCATCGGCGGCCGCGGCAAGGGTCCCAGCGCCGTCGTGTAATGGTCCAGCGCCCGCTCGAGGAACGCCGGCAGCCGGTCCGTCAGCGCCGGATCCGTCTCCGTCGTGTAAATGCGGTGCCAGTGCGTGCGGATGATCCGCCCCGGCCGCCCGTTGAACTCCCACGGCTCGACCGAAAGGACCTCATTCGTGCTCCGAACTCCGGGCGACGCCTCGGGCGCCGCCGGCGATCCGCCGCAGCCGGCCAGAACAAACATCGCCGCGCCGAGCAGAGCGGTGGGGGAGCGACGCCTCACCCGATCCGTCCCAGCGCCGCGCCCGCGGCCTCCAGTTCCGCCTTCGCCTTCGCGAGTTGGTCCCGGGTCTGCTGCACCATCGCCGGCGGGGCCTTGTCCGTGTACCCCGGGTTCGACAGCCGTCCCTCGAGCGTCTTGATGGACCGCTCCAGGTCCGCGATCTGCTTCTCGATCCGCGACCGGTCGGCGCCCGCGTCCACTTCGTCGGCCAGGTTCGACAAGTGGCACGCCGCCCCCTCGAACGTGAACGCCGCCGCGCCGGCCGAAGCCGCCGCCGTCGTGATCGCCTCGAGCCGCGCGAGCGAATCGACCAGTTGCCCCGCCGCGCGGCACTCGGCCTCCACCGCCGGCGTGCAATGCAGCACGATCCGGCGCGCGGGCTTCACCTGGTGCTTGGACCGCACGTCGCGGATCGAGGTAATGAGCGTCCGCAGCCGCTCGAACTGCTTCTCGGCCTCTTCATCACGCAGCGACGCGTCGATCCGCGGCCAGCCCGCCGTGCACAGCAGGCCCGCCTTGCGCGAGGGCGGCAGTTCGATCCCTCGGATCGGCGCCGTCTCGACATCCTTCAGCCGCTCCCACAGTGTCTCGGTGATGAACGGCGCAATCGGGTGCAGAAGCCGCACGATCGATTCGAGCGTGTGGGCCAGCACCGCCCGCTGCGCCGCGTCCGCCGCGACCGTCGGCTTGATCGCCTCG
>CAZMPE010000238.1:0-4921 GCA_964567955.1 uncultured Phycisphaeraceae bacterium
CGCGCCCCCGCCCCGGACCAATCGACCCGTCGCATTCACGCCCGGGCCCGGATCTCGGGGTGCGATGGATCAACGTCCCGTTCTCGTCGTTGCATCGTCCTCGCCCCGAAGGGGCAGGCGAGAGTTCAAGCCATGACCGGCACACCCTGGCGTTCAACGGCATCATCCCATTCAGTCAGCGCGCCAGCCCCCGAAGGGGGCGTCGGTCTGTAGCCCCGGCGCCGCCGAGCGCCGAAGGGAGTGTCGGTCTGTAGGCCCGCCGCCGCCGAGCGCCGAAGGGAGTGTCGGTCCTTAGCCCCGGTGCCGCCGAGCCCCCGAAGGGGGCGTCGGTCTGTAGCCCCGGGCGCCGCCGGCGCAGCCGGCAAGCCCGGGGACTCCGCATCCTCCCTCCATCAGAGCCCCTGAAAGGGGGCGAAGGTGCGCGCCTTCTCCAAGTACATCTACCCGCGCCCGCATCACGCAGCACGCACCCCGCAGCACGCAGCACGCACCACGACTCAGGACCCAGGACTCAGGACTTCCCTCGCAGCACGCAGCACGCAGCACGACTCCCTACCCCAACAACGCCAGCACCGTCCCCGAAGCGTGCTTCATCGCCGTCTGCGCGGCGAACACGCCGACCTGCTCCAGGATCCGCGCCCGCACCAGCTTCGACGTCTCCAGCGCAAAGTCCGTGTCCACGATCTTCGAGATCGCGCCCGACACCTGCACCAGTTGCTCGCCCAGCGACCGCTGCTCCGCATCCAGCCCGATCAGCTTCGCCCCGATCGCCCCGCGCGAACGCGCGTTCCCTTCGACCGCGGCGTCCACGATCCGCTGCGCCAGCTCGAGGTTGCTCCCGGTCAGCGCCGCCTCCCCGCCGCCGAGAAGGTCGCGGATCGAATGCTTCCCGCCGGTCGTGCCGGACACCGACCCCAGCCACGACGACCCGGGGGCCGAATAGATCTGCTGTCCGTTGAACATCGCCGTCGTCGTGACGAAGTCGATCCCCTGGATGATCGAGTTCGCCTCCACCTGCAGGGCCTCGCGCTCCGCGTCCGACAGCCCGCCCGTGTTCGCCGCCTTCACCACCAGCCCCTGCAGATCGATCAGCATCTCGCCGATCGCGCTCTCCACCCCGTCGCGCGCCAGCAGCGAGTACCCCTGGTACTCCATCGCCTCGATCCGTTTCTCCAGGTCGCGCTGCTCCGCCGCGAGTTGCTCCGCAGCGATCAGCCCCGACGGGTCGTCCGACGCCCGGTTGATCTGCTTCCCCGTCGCCAGACGCTCCGTCGCCTGCGCCACCGCCCGCCGCGTCTTGTGCAGCGTGTCCAGCGCGAACATCGCCGAGAGATCGAACGAGGCGATCTTCATTATCGGCCTCATCGACCGTTCCGATACCCCACTTGAGGCCGATAAGGGCGCAGAATCGAGCCCGTGCCGATCGCCTCCCTCGTCGTACCTCCTCGATTGGAAGGAACACCCTCAACTTGGTATGCTGCGGCCCTCCATGGAAGGAGGCAATCTATGCCGCTGATGAACTCGCGGATCGGACGCACCCCGGCAAGGTTGCTGGGCTGCCTGCTCGCGTTCGGACCGGCGCCGCTCGTCTGTTCGCAGGCTCTACCCCCGAACTACGACTTCGATTTCGTGACTGTCGGCGCACCCGCCAACCCCCCGTACAACGGTCCTGACCCCTACGGCTACTTCACAGGGCGCGGCAGCGTCCCTTACGAGTACCGCATCGGAAGATTCGAAATCACGACAGGGGACTGGCTGGACTTCATCAACGTCTACGGCCCGATGGGCGATCCCCATGGGTTCGGGCTGTACACCTACGGTGGATTCGAGTTCGACCCGGCCTACCAGGGGCCGGGCTACCAGTGGCGGCTGCGCCCCGGCCTGCCGAACGCGGCAAT
Source organism: uncultured Phycisphaeraceae bacterium (assembly GCA_964567955.1). Classification (GTDB taxonomy): domain Bacteria; phylum Planctomycetota; class Phycisphaerae; order Phycisphaerales; family UBA1924; genus CAZMPE01. The sequence continues at coordinate 1,899 of CAZMPE010000238.1, forward strand.
GGTCCCCGTGCGTGCGATCAGTTGGCGCAACGCCGCTCGCTACTGCAATTGGCTGCACAACGATCGTGCTTCCACGCCGGAGGCGATCGTCACCGGCGCGTACGACACGACGCTCTTCGGTTGGAACCCGAAGACAGGCAACACGCTGACCGATCCTCCGACGCACCTGCCCGGTGCTCGCTTCTGGATTCCGACACTGGACGAATGGCTCAAGGCCGTGTACTACGATCCGGATCGCTTCGGTCCCGGCCAACCCGGGTGGTGGCTCTACCCGAACCGCTCGGACGAGCCTCCGATCCCCGGCGCCCCCGGCGTCGGCCAGACGAGCGCGGGTTGGAAGGTTCCGCTCGGGTACAACGAATGGGACATCCCGGCCGGTTCCTACCCCGACACCTTGACGCCATGGGGCCTGCTGGACGCGAGCGGCGGCGTGACGGAATGGATGGAAGACTTTGTCTCGCCGCTTGCGCCGCACCACCGCTTGATACACGGCGCCCCCGCGGGCTCACCCAATTGGAGTTGGCTCGATCAGGTCTACGCGCTGGCGGGCGACTCGCCGGGGGGTATCGGCTCAATCATCATGGGTGTGCGTTTGGCAACCTCGATACCGGCGCCCCCATCGATGGTGATCGTGCTTTGCGTATCCTGCTCGTTAGCGTTTCGGAGAAGGAGGGACTCATGTGCAAGTCATTCGCCCTAAGCGTGTTTGTGATCGCGGTTCTTTGCCACGCCGATCCATCACATGGCGACATTGTCGTTCAATACCGATTGAACACAACGCAATCATGGACGACAGTTACTACCGATCCCGAATTCGTATCCATCTCCGGATCAAACGTGACCTGTGTCGGGCCCAGCGGCCAGTGGAGGGTGTTCACGACAAGCCCGTCCACCGAATCGCTAGGGTGGGTGTTCTTCAACGGCCCCTCAACGGCTGACTTATTGCTCTCGCCGAATCTCAACGCACTGAACTCCGCATTCAAACCTGACCCCGCTTGCAAGCATTGGGACGGCGTGATTCAAGGGAGCGCGGGGACGCTCAAGGTTCAGGCGAGAATCAACGCAGACTTGACCGGACCGATCAGCGCATCAGAAGTGTACCGGCTTGATGTCGGGGGTGACGTATTGGCGAATGTTCTACACAATCCACCTGTTGGCCAGGCGCCGACTCTCGGCCCGATCGAAATCGGCGACGATGCTGATGGAGGAAACCTTGTTGGCGCTGTTCAGGCGACTCGAGGGTCGATTGACCGGGTGAGGGTGTGGCGAGTCGGAAGCCAAGGAGGAAATGCCGCCGGGACCATCCAAGCGGACACGGGCGTCATCACCGAAGTCGTCGTCCAGGGGAACTTGACTGGGCACGTGCGTGCTCCCTTCGGCTCGATCCTAAACGCGATTGTCACCGGCGACATTGGTTCAAGCGGGCCAGGAGGCACCGTTCAGATTGTTGCCCGCGACGAGATCCGGCGCGTGACCGCCGCTCGTGCCTGGGCGGACATCGACGTGACCGGCACCACCACGTCCTCTGGCATCTTGCGCAACCTGACGACGACCGTCGGACCGTTCGTCGGATCGATCGATGCCGAACTTATGGACTCGATCCCGTTGCAGCAATCGGGCGTGAGTATCGCCGGAAACTTGGATGCGGACTTCACCATTCGGCGCTACCTCATCGCCGACAACGTGACCGTCAACGGGTGGCTGCCCGCCGGTCGCACGATCAAGCTCGGACAGGGATGGTGGGACCCGCGAATCATGACATTCACGGGCGGGCTCGCCGGACAGGTCATCTTCAACAGCCTGAACCAGGGCAACCAACTCTGGACCGGTCAGGTGCGTATCGGGCCTGTCGGAAACCAGATCCTTCTCAGTCCGACGCCGTATTACACGATGCTGTCGTCCCAGATCGGCGGCGGCGCCGTCGGCCTCGCCCCGTTCCAAGGCCACGCCGAAGACTGCTCCCCGCCGCACGGCAGCAACATCACCAGCGCAGGCATCCCGAACAACGAGGTGATCCTCCGTCACTACGGCCCCGTCCTCTGGGCAACGGGGATGCCCGTGACGGTCGAATACGGGTGGGCCCAATTCCCCAACCTTCCCTCGAGTTGGACGGACATCACCCGCGATTTCACCGTCGGCGCCTATGACCCCGCCAGTCCCCGACAGGTCCGCGTGATCCCGGTGACGCCGCTGGATTTCGACGGACCTCTCGCCTATCGCATCAAGCCTGTTCGGGAAGGCGACAACCGGCTCTATTGCCAGAACGTCTCGCTCTCACCATCGGTAGGCGAATACGCCTACATCATCTGGGTCATTCCATGATGCGGCTTCGGGACGCGGCTGAATCAACTCGAGCTCCATCGTGCCGAGCCTGACCTCCAGCGAGTTCGCGGCCGCCATCGCCGCCGCACATTCGAGCCCTCCCGGCACGCTGGCCGTCCCTCTGTCCATCCGCCTCCTCGCCGACCAGTTGACCCCCGTCGTCGCCTATCGCCGCCTCGTCGCCCCCGACGAGCGCACCGCTCCGTCTTTCCTCCTCGAATCCGTAGAGGGCGGCGAACGACAGGGCCGCTACTCCATCCTCGGCGCCCAGCCCGCCCTTGAAGTCACCGCCCGTGGCAATGAAGTGCTGATCGAAGACCATCGCGCCCGCACGCAATCCACGCAGACCGCCGACGATCCGCTCCTGACCATGCGCGAGCGCACGCGCGGCGTCCGTTTCATCCGCCCCGAAAGTCCTGTCCGTCTTCCCCGTTGTGTCCTGGGCGGCTGGATCGGCTTCGCCGGCTACGACACCGTCCGCTACGCCGAGCCCGGCAAACTCGCTCATCCGCCGCGCGACGATCGCAACTTGCCCGATCTCCATTTCGGCTTCTACGACGGCGTCATCGTCTTCGACAACGTGGACAAACTCGTCCACGTCGTCCAGCTCGCCATGGTCGCGCCCGACGACGACCCCGCCGTCGCCTATGCCGCCGCCCTCGAGCGCCTCAACCGGCGCGTCGAAGAGGTCCAGCGCCCCA
>CAZMPE010000239.1:0-4917 GCA_964567955.1 uncultured Phycisphaeraceae bacterium
CGCAGCACGCAGCCCGCAGCACGCGCTACGACCTCAGCACCCAGCACACAGGATCTACCCCATACCGCCGCACACGCGCCGGCGCCCGACGCCGTGTCGATCCATCAATGCGACGAAGCCCGGGCTCGCGCCCGGGCCTCTGGTGGTCTTCCCTCGCTTGCGCGTCGGGCTCGTTGTCGGGCTCGTTGTCGGGCTCGTTGTCGGGCTCGTCGGCCTTTGCCGTCAGTTCAGCCGTCTCGGGCTGGTGCTGGCGATCAGGCGGAGGACCGGGGCCTCGATCTGGGTCTCGACGGAGAGGCTCTGTTCGTCGTCGGGCTTGACGGTCAGGTCGATGGTCGCGCGGCGGAGCCGGGGCCCCCGGTCGTACTCGAGCGTGAACTTCGCGGCCTTGAGGTTCTTGATGAGCGGGTACTCGAAGAACCCGTTCTGGACGCCGTTGAGGTAGTCCCAGCGCTTGTACATGAGCTGGTACATGCCGCTGCCGACGACGCCGTCCTCGACCTTCTCCAGGCGGGTGACCTGGCGGACGCCGGCCGCGTCGTCCTGCAGCGAGACGAACTCGACGTAGTCGGACTCGATCTTGGTGGGCACGAGGATGCCGACGGGGTAGGGGCCGAACTCGACGCCGGAGCGGATCATGGCGAGCGAGCGGTACATGACCATGCGCGAGACGACGTGCGTCGAGGCGCCCTCGGTCGTGACCTCGTAGGCCTTGAACGAGGCGTCGAGGGCGACGAGGCAGGCCGAGAGGAGCATGCCGCTGATCGAGAGGGCGATGAGCATCTCGATGATGCTGAAGGCCGAACGGCGGCGAGGGGCGGTACGGGGAGAGTGGCGGAGTGGCGAAGTGGCAGAGTGGCAAAGTGGGTGCTGCGTGCCGCGTGCTGCGTGCTGCGTTTCGCACGATGCGTGGGCGGATGGACACCCGGACACGCTCGGAGTCGGATCCTCGCGCCGCTTCAGGTCCGGGATCACTTTGGCACTTGGCCACTCCGTCACTGTGCCACTTGTCTTTCTCACTTGGACGCCTCCCGGTACGAGGTGCGTTCGACGGCGATCTGCAGGGGCAGGATGACGCCGTCGGGGAGGACGAGGTCCTTGTTGAACTTGAGCATGATGCCGCCGTATCCGTAGAACGGGATGGCGGTCGAGCCCGCGGGCTGGGGCTGCGTGGGGGCGACATCGGGCAGGCCGTCGCCGTTGGTGTCGTAGCCGACGCACTTCTGGAGCTGGCCGTTGATGAGCTTGATGGGGAGCGTGTTGGGGTCGAGCGACTCGTCGTCGCCGTCGGCGGGGCCGAAGTAGCCCAGGGTTGTGTTGAAGAGGGCCGGGTTTCCGGCGGGGTTGCCGAGGGCGTCGCGGAGCGGCCCCTCGCCGAGCACGGGCTTGAAGGTGAGCATCAGCACGCCGTCGATGGTGGCGTTGCCGCGGACGTCGAGGACGCCGGCGACGACGGCGCCGCGGAGCCGGACGTCCTGCTCGGGGGGGCTGTTGAAGGCGCCGATGTCGACGGAGTAGTTGGGGAGCATGAGGGAGGACTTGGCGATCTCGGGCTCGTCCTCGGGGTCGGGGTTGAGCTGCGGGTCGTTGGGGTCGTCGGGGTGCTTCTCGGAGAACTTCGTGGCGCCGGTGAACTGGATCTTGTTGCGGACGTGGGTGTATTCCTGCGGCGCGTCGCTGACGAGCGAGCCGACGAAGAGGCAGTCGTGGAAGCGGCAGTTGTTGGAGAGCGCCTTGGTGTCGGTGATGCGCTTGCCGTTGATGATGAGCGGATCGGGGAGGAGGTCGTAGCCGATGGTGAAGGGGACCTTGTCGGAGGTGATGTCGGCCTTGTCCAGGGGCGTGGTGGCCATGAGGACGTACTGGTTCGGCGGGATGGCCGTGGGCGGGAGCATCGTCGGGTAGAACGTCTCGCCGGGGTCGTCGCCGTAGCGGAGGCGCGCGGGGTCGAGGGCCGGCTTGTTCAGGCCGGTGTCGAGCTTCATCTTGCCGTAGAGGGTCCAGTTGACGTGGGTGTTGGCGAGGTCGCTGCGGACGTAGGTGACGCCCACAAACGTGCAGTTGCGGAAGAGGGCGTTCATGCCCACGGGGATCTGGACGTTGCGGAAGGTCATGTTCTCGAAGACGGGGCGGTAGTACCAGTCGGAGTAGTTGGGCGAGTTGAAGGGCGTCTTCTCGAAGTAGGCGGTCTGCCAGTTGTCGGGCAGCCCGTCCTCGTTGGCGTCGGGGCTGAGCGGGTAGTACTTGGGCGCGGAGGGGCTGGTCGGGTTGCTGGCCGGCGTCCAGGCGGCGAACTCGGCGAGCGAGACGCCGAGGTTGCTGGCGGCCTGCTCGGCGAAGGACTTGCCGTCGCCGTCCGCCGCGGCTTTGAGCTTGGTTTCGGAGTTCGAGAAGCTCGACTTGGTGATGGTGGGGAGTTCGGCCTCGGTGGCGTCGAACTTCATGGCGGCCAATCCCTCGCCGGGGCGGATGGGGCCCCTGAGCTTGTTCATGTAGGAGCCCTGGGCGGCGGTCCAGTCTCCGGCCTTGACGCGGAAGACGAGCCGTCCGGCGACCTTGGCGTGCTGGTCGCGTTTGTCGAGGACGCCGTCGCGGAATCCGAGGACCTGATCGGACCAGACGTGGGAGGGCGATCCGGGGTGGAGGTAGGCCTGGAGGGACTGCGGGAGCGAGGCGGCGGTCGCTTCGTCTATGTCCGCGAGTTCGTCCTCGCCCGGGGCGAAGCGTCCGTTGGAGGTGTGGTCGATGAAGCTGTAGATGCCGTTGCCGTTGCGGTCGGGGACGGCGGAGTCGATGAGCAGCCCGAGGTCGTCGTCGATGGGCTTGCCGTTTTCATCGACGAACTCCGGGGTGAGGCCCTCGGCGGGCGTCCCGTCGGTGAGCGCGGCGGAGAGGACGACCTTGCCGTCGCCGTTGGCGTCGAAGCGTCGGATGAAGAGGTCGTAGGCGTCGACGTAGCCGTCTTCGGTGACGTCGAGGGCGGCGCCGTCGGGGGAGCCGTTGCCGTCGAGATCGGGGATGCCGAGCTGCTCGACGGGGTGGCCGACGCGGAGGCGGTTGTCCTGGTCGATGTCGTAGGCGGCGAGGCCGCTGGCGAGCATGGCGAGGTCGCCGTCGAGGCCGGCCTGGAGGCCCTCGAAATCGTTCTTCATGACGAGGGGGTCGCCGTATTGAGAGTTGACGGCGTCGTAGAAGGCGCCGAGGTCGCCCTCGAAGAGGACGTTCTTGCCGATCATGATGCGGCTGGGGCTGACGACGGCGGCGTTGACGCGCTTGACGACGCGGAAGTCCTGCATGATGCGGCGCGTGACGGGGATGCCGTCGCGGCTGTAGTCGAAGTCATAACCGGTGACGATGACGCGGATGTCGGTGCCGTTGGCGAGGGGGGCGTAGTCGATCTGGAAGGCGGTGTTCTGCGGCGCGCCGGCGGTCTGCGCGGTGAGGGCGACGGCGGGCGTGCGGAGCCAGTTGTCGAGCTTGTAGACGTCGGGGTCGGTGCCCGCGGGGGCCGGACCGATGACGGGCTGGTTGATCTGGTTGATGACGACGGTGTTGGCGTCCTGCCAGTGGGCCTGCGCGAGGGCCTCGGCGAGGCCGGCGGGTGTCCCCATCGTGTTGAGGAAGCTGGTGGGCGGGAGGGGCGGGGCGGCGCCGTCGCTGGGCAGGAAAGCGCCGGTCCAGATGCGGCCGCCGAAGTCGGTGTCGACCTCGCCCTTGGAGACGGGGAAGCGGGCGGCGGCCTCGATGAGGCGCTGCTGGGCGACGACGAGGCCGGTCTCCGCGGCGCCGAGGGCGCGGGTGACGTGCTGGTGGGTGGCGGCGGTGATGATGTTGCCGCGGCTGATGATGGCCATGGCGGCGGCGAGCGATCCGAAGAGGATGAGGAACATCATGGCGACGACGGAGACGACGCCGCGGCGTTTGCGCGGCGTGCGGCGTGCTCGTCCGTTCGTGCGTGTTCGGTGGCTCAACTGAGCTGCTCCTGGCCGTCCGGTGGGTTTACGGGGCGATCCATGTCATGGTGGTGACGATTTCGGGCTGCGGGTCGAAGGGCCCCTGGTAGTAGACGGTGACCTTGACGCGCAGGGGGAAGCGATCGACGGCTCGTCCGGGGAAAGCGCCGTTGGCGGGCTCGACGTATTCCCAGGGCCGGACGAGCGAGAAGTTGAAGGGGTCGATTTTCTCGACCTCGACGTACTGGGACCAGCCCTCGAGCGGTGCGGGGTTGGCGCCGGCCATGACGACGTTGCCGTCGGGGTCGATCTGTGGGATGACGTCTCCGAAGGCGTTGACGGGGCCGTCGAAGGTGCCGTTGGCGCCGAAGAGGACCTGGTTGTAGTCGTCGATGTCGTCGTAATCGGCGAGCGTGACCTCGCCCTGTTCGGCGCCGACGCCGACGGCGATCTGGGCTCCGGGCGGCCCGGCGAGTGTCAGGCCGGTGACGGGGTCGTGCCGCGGGAGGCTGCGGAGTCGTTCGCGGATCTCGGAGGCGAGGTAGGTGCCGGTGGCCTCGTGGGACGACCAGTTGTTGGAACGGATGAAGGAGCCCTGTGCCTCCATGATGGCGAGGACGCCGGTGAGGACGATGACGAGGGCGAGCGCGGTCTCGAGGAGTGTGAAGGCGCGCGGGGCTTGTCGGCTGCGGATTGGGATGGGGCGTTCGGGCATCGGCACTTCTCCCCCCGGTCGTCGCGGGGCTGGCCCCCACGGCGACGGCGTGGCCCGCCCGCACGGCACCGCTGAAAAATCGGCTACTTGACTACCTGACTCATCTTGAAGATGGGCAGGATGATGGCCATGGCGATGAATCCAACGACTGTGCCCATCAGGATGATCATGATGGGCTCGATCATGGACGTGACCGCTTTTATATGGTCCTTGAGTTGCTTGGAGTAGAAGGTCGAGATCTCGTCGAGG
>CAZMPE010000240.1:0-4902 GCA_964567955.1 uncultured Phycisphaeraceae bacterium
GATCCAGGGGAGGAGGGCGATCTTCTCGCGCAGGGCGTCGGGGAGCGGGCGGCCGAGCCGTTCGTGGCGCGGGCGGCTGCGCCAGACGCGGTTCATCCAGAGGTACTGCTCGGGCGAGCGCCGGAGGATCGTCTCGATCGCCCGCCGGTACCGCGCGGTCAGGTAGAACAGCGGATCGGGATGAGTGTTCCAATCCTCCGGGCCGAAGAAGTCGACGACCTCGAAGCGGTAGCCCAGGCCGTCGGCGTTCGTGCGTTCGGCCGGCCGCAGCCGTCGGGCAAACGCGCAGGCGATGTGCGCGTTGTGCTGCAGCGCGAGCAGCCCGATCGACTTGTACGTGGACGTCAGACGGTTGAAAAACGGGACAAAGACGCCGCGATCGCCGCCGTTCTGATCCGCGACGAGACCGATGGGGCTGCCGGCGGCGAGCAGCTCGGGCATCTCGCGCATCGCCCCGAACTTGTCGACGAGGGTGAGGCCGCGGCGCTCGCGGATGTCGCGCATCCACTGGTCCAGCGGCGGGAGGTCCAGCGGGCGGTAGACCGCGTGGACGGGGAACCCGAGCAGGCCCATGGAGTAGCCGGCCAGTTCCCAGTTGCCGAAGTGCGCGCTCAGGAGCAGGAACGGCTCGGCGCGCAGGAGCGTCCGCACGGAACGCTCGACGTCGCCGAACTCCACGTGGCGGGGCCAGCTGTCCTCGTTGAGCAGGCGCGGCACATAGGCGAACTCGACGGCGAGCATCGCCAGGTGCTCGAAGGACCGCACCGCGTGCTCGTCGATCTGATCGGCGTGCCAATCGGGGAAGGCGTGCGTGAGGTTGCGCCGGGCGCGATCGAGCTTCTTGCGCATGAACCGGGCGGTGCCGACGGCGTGCCCGAGCCGGCGGAAGGCCTCGATCGTGGGGCGCGGGCTGCCCACGGTCGCCGCGGCCATGATGGAGCGGACGGCGTAGTACAGGGGCGTGTGGAGCCAGGCCGGGTAGCGTGAGCGCGGTCGCGCCATGTCGGGAGCGTAGCGTGGCCGCGTGCGCCGGCGCCGGGGCACGAAAAAGGGCCCGGCGCGAGGGCCGGACCCCTGAGTCGGACGTGCGAGCGATCGGCGCGGGTCAGTTGCAGCCGATGGCGAACTTGGTCTGGAAGCAGTCGAAGTCGGCGAGGTCGAGGATCTGGTCGCCGTTGCAGTCGGCGTAGGGGTTCTGCGTCGCGAAGCTGGTCAGGAAGCAGCCGAAGTCGGCGAGGTCGAGGAGCTGGTCGCCGTTGCAGTCGGGGTAGCACTGGCCGGCATCGATCTGCCACTGGAGCTGGCCGTCGATCCCCAGCATCAGCGGGTTGAACTGCGGGTCATCGAGCGGACGGGTGAGGTTGATGTTCACCGCGCCGGTCGGAGTCGCCTGGCCCCAGCCGATGTGCGCATCCTGGGCCGGCAGGTTCGTGGTCTGGAAGAGATCGATAGGAGCGCCGGGCGGGAATGTGCCCGGCGGATAGGCGACGAAGGGCGAGCCGGCGACGGTCGACGCGTTCCCCGGGAACGCGGCGCGGGCCACGACGACAAAGGTGTTGACGGGGTTGCCGTTGAGCGTGATCTGGAAGGTGAGCGGCCCGGCCACGAACTTGGGATTGGCGTTCGTGGTGATGGTCCCGCTGACGGGGTTCGCGAATCCGGCGGGGTTTGCCGTGACGACGCGGATGCCCCCCGCGGGCTGAGGACCGCCGATCGCGCCCGGCCCGGTGTGCGAACCCATGTCCAGCGTCGCCACCCACGCGGGGTTGGGGTTCGTCACCTCGTAATCGTTGAAGGGCAGCCGGGCCGCCGTGGCCGTGATCGTCCAGCCGTACGTGAACGTCGACCAGAAGAAGCCCGGGTTGAAGGTGTCGGCACGCGTGACGGTGATGTCCGCCGCGGCCGGCGCCGCGAACGCGCCCGCCACGGCGGCGCCGACGAGGGCGGCGAGGCCCGCGCGGGTCCTCCGCGGGGTGCGCGCGTGGAAACGTGCTGTGGTCGTCGTCATGATGATCTCCTTTCACCGCCTTCGTGCCCGTGCCGGGCCTTCGGACGGGTTCGGCCTTGGCGGCCGCGGGTTCCGCCCGGGCGACGAACGGCCGCCCGGGTGATGCGGGGCCGACGGCCGGGAGTGGCCGGCCGGCGCCCGCATCGAGTCTACCGCGCGAGCGCGGAGCGCCGTCCGCATTCACGGTGAAAGTTCAAAAACATCAACACATTTTTGCGCACGCGGTTTGCATGATGTTCGAGGGGGCAGAAATACCCCCGCGAGCGCGATCGCCGCGAAACGACGGAGAAGAACCCGGGCAATCTGTTCACCGCCCGCTCGCGCGCACGAAAAAAGGCCCGGCTCGGCGCCGGGCCTTCGAGGGTGTGTTCGCCGTGGATCAGCGGGCGATGCCGGTCCGCTTGCCGACCAGCGTGAAGAGCCGGTTCTGATTCAGCACCGGGATCGACGTGGAGTCGGCCTGGCGGAGCAGATCGTCGTAGCGGTTGGCGATGTCCTTGAGACGCTGGAACTCGCGAACCACTTCGATCGGGTCGCCCGAGCCCGGCTCCGGCGGCAGGATCGGGCGTGCGCCCAGGACGAGGAAGTCCACGTCGCCCGCCAGCTCGTCGATCGACGTCCCGCCCCAGTTCGCGATGATCGCCTTCACGTCCTCCGCCTCGGAGGCCGTCACCCGACCGTCGCCGTTGGCGTCGAAGTTGCCGTAGACCATGAACTTGTAGACCTTGTTCGGGTCGTAGATCGCGTTCGCGATCACGTCGCCCTTCACGACCGGGTTGCCCTTCGTCTCGGACGTGATGCGGCAGATCGCCGAATCCGCCCCGACGTTGATCACCTCGAGCTCCGCCTTGCCGCGCGGATAGTTCCCGTTGGCATCGGGGCGGATGGCCTTCGCGTCGCTGTAGACGGCGAAGGACATGCCCAGGATGACCTTGTTCTTGGAGCCGATGCCGATGTAGACCTGGTTCTGACCGGGGTCGACGCTGACGATCCGCCCGTCCACGAGCGCGAACTCGTCGGCCGGCTTGAGGATGTCGCCGCGGCTCTTCGTCCGCAGGTCGGCGACCGTGTCCTTGAGGATGATGTTCTCGGTGGTCAGGCGCCGGATCGCGTCGTTGTCCTTGGCGGCCTGCGCGTCGGCCCTCTGCTGCAGCTCGCCGACCCGGCGGTCCATCTCGATCTTCGCCTGGTTGACCGCGTCGCGGTACGAGTCGACCTCGGCCTTGTAGCGCCCGATGTCATTGTTCAGGGCGGCGATGGTCGCCTGGTGCCCCTCGACGAGCTGCTTGATGCGGTTGGCCTCGTTCGTCAGGTTCGTCTGCGCCGTCACGCGGGCCTCGTCGGCCTGCTTGACCTCGTCGCTCAGCCGCCGGATCTGGGCGTCGCGGTCGCGGACCACATCCAGCAGCGACTTGCCCGTCGCGCCCTCGACCTGCGCCAGACGGTTATTGAGCTGCTCGAGCGTGTCGGTCGACGAGCCCGTCACGGCCCGCATCGTCGCACGCATCGTGTCATTCAGGTACCCGACGACGGACTTGCGCTGGTCGCGCTGCGCCTGGTCCTTCAGACGCAGGATGTCGTCCCGCTCACGCTCGGCCTTCTTCACGTAGGCCTCGTTCTGCTGCTCGTTGTCCTTGACCTTCTTGTCCGCGGCCTGGTACTTGCTGAGGAAGACGATGGTCGTGATGAACAGCGTGAGGCACACCACACCGAGCAGGGTGATGGTCACTCCGACGCCGACGCCAGCACTGGTCCGAGCCGCCATGGGAACACTCCGGTCTTGCTGTCCGGGCTCATACCGGGGGCCGTCCAAGCCCCTGAGCCCCGGGGGGGCCAAGTCTAGTCATCCAGCCGGGCCGCATGGCCGCGCGGCCACACGTGTGCCTCCGGTGCACCCCGACCCGTGCCCTCCGGGGCAATGGGCCGGCCCGTGCGGGGCCAAAGCGGTCCGCGACGGCCGGCAAGGGCCGCCAGTCTCCCGGATCGGGCGTCCGGCGTCAAGGGAGCCGCCTCCTGACCGGCAACCCTTGCCCGACCGACAGGGCGTGCCTTGTTTCCTGTCCGAGAACGGGCGTTTCGCGGTTCCCGGAGGGATTCCGGCATTCTGAAAGGCAGGATTGACGGGTGGGGGCGTCTCTCGAAAGGGCCGGCATGGCGTCGAGTCGTCTGACGTGGCGGACATTCCGGTTGTCGATGATCGCCCTGGCCCTCGCCTGCGCCCACGCCGTGCAGGCCGTCCAGCCCGGTCGCCCGAACAGCTCGCGCTCCAAGAGCGTCGCCTCCGTCGGGTCCGTGGGGCCGGTCCGGGGCTCCGGCGCGCGCCAGAGCACGCCGACCTCGCGTGTGACCACTTACACGTCCCGCTCCGGAGCGAGCGGCTCGCCGGGCGTCGCCACGTTCACAAACTCCCAGGCCAGGGGCGGCTCGCTGGTCGTCCCGAACGCCGCGTCCATCCAGGTCGCCAAGGCCCGCGAGGCGATGATGTTCAAGGAATCGGTGCGGATCTCGACGCCACGATCCTCGCTCCAGAAGCCGGCCGCCGCGCCCCCCGCGCCGGCCGCGCCACCGAACCCGATCGTCGCGGAGGCCTTGCGCCCGACGCCGCAGGTCGCGGCGCCGCGTCGCAACGCCTTCGCGATGAGCTCGGCGGCGCGGGCGACCCCGCTGATCGCCTCGGTCAAGGCGGTCCGCTAGCGGGCTACCTCGGCACGGAGCGGACGGCCTCGTTCATGAGGGTGCGGAAGGTCCCCAGGACATGCGCCGATTCGGGGTCCGCGCCCGCGTCGGCGACCCGCCGCGTGTAGGACCCGTCGGGGTTGAGGTCCCACGCCGTGCGGTGGTCCTCGAGCATGATCGAGATGGGGCCGATCATGACCTGGCTGACGGGGAGCATC
>CAZMPE010000241.1:0-4892 GCA_964567955.1 uncultured Phycisphaeraceae bacterium
CGTCATCGTCAAGATCCCGCACGACCGACCGACGCCGGAGGACGCCGCGCGGGCCTTCCCCGATCATCGCTCCGCGTACCTCCTGCGAAACCCTCTGCACCGCCTCAACAGCGTGCACGTCCGCGGCATGCTCGCCGCCGGACGGCCGCGTCCCATCGGCCCGAATCATGACCTGGACCAGTTCAAGGAGTTCGCTCGGCGCTGGCTCGCGCAGCCGCACCGCGTGCTGTACGACGATCTGCAGCGCGACCCGCGCCGGCTCTTCGCCTCGCTCTACCGCGCCTGTGGGTGGGACCACACCGGCGCCGACCTCGACGCCGCGGCGGAGTACACCCGGCGGCACTACCACGCCGCGTCGCGCCGTGTCGCGCCGCGTTCCAATCCCCGCAATGTGGTCTCGGTCGCTCACCGCGCCCTCCCCGACGAGGCGATCGAGGCGTACCTCTCCGACCCGTTCGTCGCCGACCTGATGCGCGAGGTCGGATGGTCGCTCAACCCCGACGACTACCGCGCCGAACCCGCCGCGGCCCCGCACGCGCCATGAGTCTGCCCGCCCACAACGCCGGCACGGCCCGCAAGTGGCGATGGATCCTCGGGTACTGGACGCTGCAGGCCCTCACGCTCTGTGTCCTCTGGCCCGTTCTCTTCACGGAGAGCATCGGCGGCCTGAGCGACCTCGGCGGCACGCTGATCGACCCGGAGAACATCCTCCCGGCGTCGGTACTGGTCATCCTGGTGACCGCGGGGCAGGCGGCCTTTGTTCTGCCCGTGCGCCGCCCGCGCGTGCGCGGGCCCGGGGCGCGGGTCCCGTGGTTCCATCACGTTCTGTCGGGATGCGCGATCGCGTCCGCCGCTGGACTGACGACCGCGGGCCTCCTCCTCGGCCTCGGCACGTTCGACCCGGTCGGCGAGTTCGACGAGTCGCGCATCGCGTGGATCAGCTGGTCCGTCTTCTTCCTCGTCTGGATCATCGGTTCCTTTGTCCTCATCCGTCGCTGCCGCGAGGGGACGCCCGTCCTCACGAGTGTCGTCATCGCTTCGGTCACATCGGCCGTGCTGCTGGCGGGGCTCGCCTTCGCGGTGCTCGAGGGCTTCGAACTGGCGATCAGGGATGACACCGCCGATCACGCTTGGGGCATAGCGCTGCTCGGCAGCCTCCTCGCCGGCTGGTGCGTCGGCACGCCCCTGCTCGTCGCCTTCATGAAGCGTGGCCCGCGCGAGACGCAGCTCTCCCGCATCGCCTCCACCATTTTCCTCGGCACGATCATCGAAGCCGTCGCGATCATCCCGCTGGATGTCATGGTCCGCCGCCGTACCAACTGCTACTGCGCCGAGGGCACCTATTGGGCCCTGGGCTTCTGCGGTTCGGCCGGGCTGCTCTTCCTCGGACCGGCGATCTACCTGCTGCCTCTCGGCCGCCGGCGCAAGCGCCTCAGCGAGGGCCGGTGCGAGGCCTGCGGCTACGACATGAGAGGCAAGCCCGATGCCGACCGCTGCCCCGAGTGCGGCGCGGGCTGGCGGCCGGCGACGTGATCGCGTCACACCTCGGCCCGCGTCGCCTCCGGATCGAACGGCGTCCACTCCGCCCGCGCGGCCGTCGCCGACGCCAGTCGCGCCAGGTACTCGCGCCGGCGAAGCTCGACGATGCCGAACTGCTCCAGGTGCGGGTTGTGGAACTGCACATCCAGCAGCGCAAAGCCGCGCCGTCGCAGGTGGTGCACAAGGTGGACGAGGCAGACCTTGCTCGCGTCCGTGCCGCCCCGGTCGGGGAGCGAGAACTTCGACTCCGCGAAGAACGCCGCGCCGATGTGCACGCCGTACAGCCCGCCCACGAGAACCCCCTCCAGCCACGCCTCGATCGAATGGGCGTACCCCGACTCGTGCAGGAGCGTGTAGGCCTGCACGATGCGCTCGTCGATCCACGACTCCGGCTCCGCGGGCCGCGGCAGCGCGCATCCGAGGATCACATCCCCGAAGGCCGTGTCGGTGCGGATCTCGAACCGCCCGGTGCGCACGCGCCGGCGCAGCGAGCGCGACGCGTGGAACTCGCCCCCGTCCGATCCGTCTTCGCGCAGCGGGATGATCGCGCGCGGGTCCGGGCTGTACCACTCGATCGGGGAGGGCCGCCCGGCGCGCCCCGGATGGGCCATCGGGAAGAAGCCCTCGCGGTACGCCTCGAGGATCGATTCGACGAGCTGCGGGGGCCTGGGATGCATGAAAGTGCTGGTGAAAACGCGATGGTTCGGGAAACGCTCGGTGGCCGAGGAGGTACACTAGCACGGGCGATCGCCCCCGAAGAAACCGCCCGGCCGTTCTCCCGAACAAAGACGACGCGGAGGCAACACCATGTGGGAATTCCTCGACAAACTCACCGTCAGCGACAACCTCGTGCTCGTGATCGGCGGCGCGATCGCGATCACCGCCATCGTCTTCAGCACCGTGGGGTCGATGGTGCGGTCGGCGGCCCGTGAACGGTCGCGGCGCGAGATCGCCGCGTACATCGCCGAGGGGTCGATGACCGCCGAGCAGGGCGAGCGGCTGATGGCCGCGGGCAAGAAGAAGGACGGCTGCTGCTGAGCCGGGGAGGACGCCATGGGCTCCGACTTCAATGAGGTGCAGACGATCGCGGTGATGGTCCCCATTGTGGCGATCGTCATCGGCGGGCTGATCTGGATCGTCTCGCTCATCACGTGCGCGGCACGCAAGTCGATCGAGGCGAAGGAACGGGAGCAGTCGCGGCGCGAGCTGGCCGCGTACGTCGCGGAGGGCTCGATCACGCCGGATGACGCGGCGAAGCTGCTCAACGCGGGCAAGGGTGTCAAGGACCAGGTGAAGATCTAGCGCGTCGAACGCCGAGACTCGGGCGACGGGAAGGGCGGAGGAACGATGGACGGGCAGATGATGACGCTGGGCGCGGTCGACGAAGTCATCGGCGCCATGGCCGTCGGCGGCGGGTTGACGATCGCCCTGGTCTCCATCCTGCTCTCCTTTATCCGGAGCATCGTGAAGACGCGCGCCCGCGAGCAGACCAAGCGCGAGATCGCGGCGTACGTCGCCGAGGGAACCATGACGCCGGAAGACGGCGAGCGGATCATCAAGGCCGACCTGCCGATCTGGGAGAAGGCGAGCCGCTGACCTTTCCGAACAGGGGATTCCAGCCATGTCCGAGCTCATTCTGACGCTCCTCAAAGATCACCCCTTCGCGCTGCTGATCGCGACACTTCTGGTGTTGTTCGTGTCTTGCGTCGTCCTCGACGCGATCACCAAGATGGTCCGCTCGAGGGCCTTCGAGCAGTCGCGGCGTGAGGTCGCGGCGTACGTCGCCGAGGGCTCGATCACGCCGGACGACGCGGCGAAACTGCTTTCCGTCAGCCGGCCGTCGAAGAAGGATCCGTCCAAGAGGCTCGCCTCGTACGTTGCCTGGTGCCAGATCAGCCAGAAGGACGCCTCCAAGCTCGTCGATGTCCGATCGAAGGTGGACGACGAGGGGTGGCGCGAACTTGTGGATCTCGCCGTCGAGGGCATGTCCGCGGACGATGCGATCAAGCTTGTGATCAGCCGCCAGCGTCCGCCGGCCGGGGCGCAGGCGACGACCTAGACGTGCTCGTGTGACAGCAGCAGGACGCGGAGTGTCTCCGCGACGGACCACGCCTGGGCGATGCACCCGCCCGGCTGCTGCGGCTGGTCGGGCGTGTGGTCGCCGTCGAAGACCTCCGGCAACTGACCGAGCGACTCGCCGTCGAGGCGTGCGACGAGTGGCGCGAGCATCCGTCGCGCGGCGGTCCGCGACGCCGGCGAGAAGGCGCCGACGCGCATGACCGCCTCGGCCAGCGGGCCCAGCAGCCACGGCCAGGCCGTGCCGTTGTGGTAGGCCCCGTCGCGTTCGAACATCGAGCCGCGGAATCGCCCGCGGTACGAGCCGTCCGACGGGTCGAGCGTCCGGACGGCGCAGGGCGTGAGCAGTCGGTCGCGGACGCGCCTGACGACGGACTTGCGCTGGCCGGGGGCGAGGGCCGAGTACGCGAGGCTGACGGCGAAGATCTGGTTGGGGCGGATGCGCCGCGTCGGTCGGTACGCGCCGTCGCGGCCGGGGGTGAGCGTGTCGAAGCAGCAGTTGTCGGCCTTGTCCCAGAAGAGCGTGCGGATCGACGCCGCCGCGAACGCCGCGCGCTCGCGCAGGCGTGCCGCGCCGCCGCCCTCGGTGAGGTCCGCCACCGACATCAGGCCGTGGTGCCAGAGGGCGTTGATCTCGATGGCCTTGCCGTGGCGGGGCGTGAAGACGACGCCGTCGCGCCGGGCGTCCATCCAGGTGAGCTGCGTCGATTCGTCGCCGGCGCAGACCAGGCCGTCGGCGGGGTCGACGCCGATGCCGTTGTCGGTGCCCGTGATGTACGCGGCGATGATCTCGTCGCAGGCGTCGCGCAGCTCGCCGCGGGCCATGGCGTCGCGGTCGCCGGAGACGCGGGCGTACTCGCACGCGGCGTGCAGGAACCAGAGCGGCGCGTCGACGGTGTTGTACTCCGCCGCGCCGCCGCCGTCCTGGAAGAGGTTGGGGATGAGCCCCCGGCGGCGGTGCCGTGCGAAGGTCTCGAGCACGCCGCGGGCCTCGTCGAAGCGGCCGGTCGCGAGCAGCAGGCCGGGGAGCGAGATGAGCGAGTCGCGGCCCCAGTCGGTGAACCACGGGTAGCCGGCGATGACGGTGGTCGTGCGTGTCGCGCCGTGGCGCGCGACGACGTACGCGTCGGTGGCGGCGGCGAGGCGCGCGAGGGCGGCGCGCTGATCGCCCTTCGCCCCGTGCGCGCGGGCGAGCGTGCGGGCGATGACGCCGGGGACGGCGTCGGGCGCGGGGCGTGCGGGGGGCTTGTCGTCCGTCGTCGCGGTGATCGCGACCG
>CAZMPE010000242.1:0-4864 GCA_964567955.1 uncultured Phycisphaeraceae bacterium
CCCCCCCCCCCCCCCCCCCCCCCCCCCCCCCCCCCCCCCCCCCCCCCCCCCCGCATCGGGCCTCCCGTCACTCCGCGTGAAGGCCGTTCCCGCTCGGGGCGTCTTCCATGCCGAGCAGCTCCGTCATCCGCGTCATCAGCTGCTGCACGTTGAACGGCTTCTTGATGAACTCGTCGGCGCCGGCGCGCATCAGCGAGGCGACCTCGTCCTGATTCACGACGCCGCTGACGAAGATGATCCGCGTGTCCTTGCTCGCCGGGTTGTTCCGGATCCGCTGGCACACCACGTTGCCGTTGATGTCCGGAAGCATGAAGTCGAGGATGATCATGTTGGGCTTGAACGACTCGGTCAGCATCCCGGCGTCGTACCCCGTCCCCGCCGCCTTCACCTCGAAGCGACCGTCCCGGTTCAGGATCTCCTCGAAGAGCTCCACGATCTCGGGATCGTCGTCGACCACCAGCACCCGCTTGCGACCGCTCTCGAGAGCGTCGGTCGGGATGTTGTTGGCCTTCATGAAACGGATGAGTTCGTCGCGCGGGATCCGCCGGAACTTCGAGCCCGGAACGCGGAAGCCCGTCAGACGACCGCTGTCGAAACAGCGGATGATCGTCTGCTGGCTCACCTTGCACACCGCCGCGGCTTCACCCGTGGTGAAGATCCGCTTGTCCGCCCAGTTCTGGTTGCTGGCTTCGTCGCTCATGCGGTGGCCCCGTCCCTGGTGCGCGGCCGACATCCCAACCCGTCACGCGGCTTGGTCGATTCGACTTGAACCGATCCACCGACGGACTGGCGGTCTATCGGTCCCAAACTTGCCCAACTTCACACGTGCGTCCGAGAGCAGAACAAACAGATAGGAACCCGCACGTCTGAAATTACATTCTGGGCAATCTGGCGAACGGATGCAGTTTATTATCGGGTACCCTCGCGACGCCTCCATTGGGTCACCGCCTCGGGCTCCCTCGGGTAGAGGGGCAAGAGCGTAAGGGCTTCCTGCTCAGGGACTTGGAACGACGCCTCGAGACACGCCACGGGGTCGAACACAGGCCTGATCACCATCATTCCAAGGTCGTGGCACGCCGCTCGCATTGCAGCGGGGAGGAAGCGGTCCGCGATCAACGTCCGAACGTCAAGCGAACGTAGATCTTCGGCGGCCAGGAGACGACCCGGAAGGTCGGTCGGCCGCCTATCCCTGAAAACGGTGATGTTGGCGGTCTCGCCCTTCGAGGCCAGGGCGACCGCGAAATCGGCGACGTCAGCGGGGGCCCGACGCGCAACGACGCGGGCCGTTGGCACGCCCGCGCACTTCGCGCCCGTTGCCAGGGAGATCATCCTGGCGGTGGCGACCGCGATCCGCACCGCCGTGTAGCCCCCCGGGCCGATCGAGACGGCGACTCGACCGACACTCTTGGCCGGCACTCCGGCCGCGCGGCAGAGCCGGTCGATCGCGCTCATGAGCCCGTCGTCGTGCCGATCCGTCGAGCCGAGGCTCTCCGCGCCGAGCACCCGCAGCGACTCCAGGTTCGCACCGGCGCCGAGGGCGACGGCCCCGGCGGAGCCGTCGGCCATGGCCGAGGGGTTGCTGGTCTCGATGGCAAGGGTGACGAGTTCGTCCGGCACGGCATGAGCGTAGGGATCGAGGCACCGGACGACCGGCCGGTCACGCGTCAGGATCGGACCGGGTCCGCTTGGTCCGCGAACGGCGGCGCTTGCCCTCCAATCGACGCTCGACGGACCCCCGGGTCGGCCGGGTCCGCCGGCGGGTCTTGGGCCGGGCGCAGGCACGGACGATCAGTTCCCGAAGCCGGCGGAGGCATTCCGCCTTGTTCCGCCCTTGCGACCGGTGTTCGTCGCCGGTGATGAGGATCTCGCCCCGCTCGTTGAGCCTCCCGCCGCACAGCCCCGCCAGCCGGAGCCGCGCATCATCGGCCAATCCGAGGTCGTCCAGCCGAACCCGCAGTTCCGCCTTTGTGGCCCTCTTATTGACGTTTTGTCCGCCCGGCCCGCCGCTGGAGACAAACGTGAAAACAAGGGCCGCCGCGGGCACCCGGACCCCGGGGGCAATGGAGACCGAACCGCTCGTGTCACGTTCCGGGGGGGTTGGCGCGGGAGATCCGGTCATGGGTTCGAGCGCCCTCCGGCGCATTCGCTACGCTGTCGTCCCCGGTGACGGCCGGGTGTTCAGGTCCGTTTCACAGGAGGTTGTGCGCGTGCGGAAGAGGATACATCGGCGATTGACAGGAGCGGCTCTGGTTCTGGCGGCGGCCGCGGCGCCCGCGGCCGCGCAAGAAGGGGCCGTCCCTCCGGCCGACGCGCCGGCGGAATGGACCATCCGGATCGACCCCGCGGCGTGGTACGCCGCGCCCGGCGGCCGTGTCTGGATGCCCGGCACGTCGATGACCGGCGGCGGCGAGCGGTTCAAAGTCGCCGCGCTGAATGTCGACAGCCCGCGTCTCGCCCCGGCCGGGGCCGTTCATTATCAGAGCGGCGACTGGCGTTTCTCGGTCAGCGGGTTCGGGTTCTCCTCCGACGATCGAGGGAGCGTGGCGCCCGCCGCGGCCCAGTACGGCACGCTGTCGATCGCCGCGGGCGACCCGCTGACGTCGACGCTGGATTTCGTCTCGGGCGATGCGACCGTCGCGTATCGCATCTTTGAGCGCAAGATGGGGACGCGTGACAACGGCGCCCCGAAGTTCGTGCCCGCCATCGACGTGCTCGGCGGCGTGCGGGTCTACGACGTCGAGTTGAGCATCGCCGGGCCCTCGGACTCGATCACGGCCGGCGAGTTCTTCGCCGAGCCGTTCGCCGGTCTCGGGTTGGACATGCAGTTCGTCGAGGACGTTATGATCGAGGTGCGGTCCTCCGTGGGCGCGTTCAGCGATTTCGGGGATCGTTCGTCCATCTCATGGGACATCTCCGCAGCCCTGACCTGGAGGCCGACCGCCAACTTCGGCGTGCAGGTCGGGTACCGGCAGCTTGCTTTCACGCTCACCGACGGTGATTCGCCCGAAAAGTTCGAGTATTCCGGAGCATTGGCCGGGCTCTACTTCGGCGGCTCCCTGAAGTTCTGACACCCCCCGGGGGGACAGGCTCTCCGTGCACAGGTTATCCCCATCTTGCAGGCCGGCGCGCGGGTCCCCGACCCGGACTTTGTCATTGACCGCCTCGCGGCCTTCTGACATACTCCCGATTCGATAACATGTTGTCACACTGTCGGTTCTCGTGGTTCGCGGATCAGGACAAGGCGTACGGAGTCGGAGTTTCCGCGTAGGCCGAGTGGCGCGCGGCAACCGGGCGAGCCACGGGTATCCGGGCCTTTCGCGGCATTTGACGGTTCGGCCAGCAAGTGGGAGTGAGGGAAGAACTCATGGCCACGATGACCAAAAAAGACCTGATCGACCTCGTCGCGGCCCAGACCGGGCAGAAGCGTGTGTTCGTCAAGAAGACCGTTCAGAGCTTCCTCGACCTTCTCGTTGCGGAGCTGCTCAAGGCCAACCGCCTTGAGTTCCGCGACTTCGGCGTCTTCGAGATCAAGGAGCGGGCCCCGCGCACCGCCCAGAATCCGAAGACTCTCCAACGCGTCCAGGTCCCTGCCAAGCGAACCGTCCGCTTCAAGGTCGGCCGCCTCCTCCGCGAGGGGCTCGGGCGCAGCACGCCCCAGCGCTCCGCACGCGGCGCCGTCCAGGTCGAGGTCAAGGGCAAGCGCGGCGCCACCGCGATCCGCCACTGAATCGTGCTAGTCGATCGGTCCCGCGGGGACGCCCCCCGCGAGCGCCAGCATCCGGTCCAGCGCCGCCAGCGCCTGCTCACGCACCGCGGGATGCACCGAAACCTGATTGACGACCTTCGGCGCGCCGTTCTTGCTGAACGCGCCGGCCAGGTGATCGAGCACCCACAGGAGGTGCGGCTCGTCAATCCGGAACATCGTGGTGCACAGGCACTGGCAGTCGCTCAGGATCCGCGCCTCCACGCCCCGGGCCGCGCACTCCCGGGCCATCCGCTCGACCAGGTGCGTCTCTGTTCCCACGGCCCATCGCGTGCCCGGCTTCGCGCCGCGCAGCGTCTTGATGATGAACTCGGTCGAGCCCGCCAGGTCGGCGCGATCGACAACCTCTTTGCAGCACTCGGGGTGGACCAGGATCGTCGTGCGCGCCCGGTCCGGGTGCGCCGCGTCGTCGGCGCGGATCTCGTCGCAGTGCTCCGGCCGGAACAGTTTGTGCACCGAGCAATGCCCCGCCCACAGGATCACCCTGGACGCGAGCATCTGCTCGACCGTCGCCCCGCCCAGCGCATCGCCCGCCCGTGTCCGGCGCGGGTCGTATACGCAGGACTCCCGCGCCACGTCCACGCCCTGCTTCGCCGCCGTGTTCCGCCCGAGGTGCTGATCGGGCAGGAAGAGCACCTTCACATCCTCGCCCGCTCCGCGTGGGATCGTCCCGCCCTCGGACGCCCACTTGAAGACCGCCGCGGCGTTCGAGGACGTGCAGCACGCTCCCCCGTTCTCGCCGACAAAGGCCTTGATCGCCGCCGAAGAGTTCACGTACGTGACGGGCACGACGCGTCCGTTCCAGCCGCGCTCCGCGAGCGCCGCGTGGATCGACTCCCACGCCTCGACCGTGTCGTCGTGCTGGGCCATGTCCGCCATCGAGCACCCGGCGGACAGGTCGGGCAGGATCACCTTCACATGGTCCGGCGTCAGCATGTCCGCCGTCTCGGCCATGAAGTGCACGCCGCAGAACACGACCCACTCGACCGGCTGCTGCGCGGCGATTCGGGCGGCGATCTGGGAGAGCTTGAGCGAGTCGCCGGTGTGGTCGGCGTGCCGGATGACCTGGTCGGTCTGGTAGTGGTGGCCGAGGATGACCAG
>CAZMPE010000243.1:0-4770 GCA_964567955.1 uncultured Phycisphaeraceae bacterium
GGGTTGCGGAAGGTCATGAAATCCGCGCCCTTGTTGATGTAGCTGTCGTCGTCGGTCAGGAAGTTCTCGAGGACGACCGACCAGATGGACGGATCGATCGCGAACAGCTGATCGATGTTCGGCCAGGTGGTCAGCGGCTCGTTGGTGACCGAGTTGCAGACGGCGATCAGCGCGCCCCACGGGTTGACCAGGCCCCCCGTGTCCTTGATCTCGTACCCCGTGTACCCCGACTGGCTCGGGCCGTTGTACGTCAGCCCCGGCCCATTCGGGTTGTTCGCGCACTTGATCCGCAGCCCGTTGGTGTCCGAGAAGTGCGTGCTCAGCATGGCCCGGTCGAACTGCTGGATGTTCGCGTACAAGCCCCAGTTCTGGCCGTTGAGCGTCACCACGACGTGGTTGGCGCGCGGGTTCGGGATGAACTGCGCCACATAGTTGTTGTACATGACCTCGCGGCAGAACGTCGGGTCGCGCCACCCGTTGTTCAGGTTCAGCGACGAGTACCCCATCAGGGTCTGCTGGGGATCGACAGCGTCAAACTCCACATTGAGCGACCACTTCTGGGACCCCGCCGGCAACGCCGTGTACGAGGTGTTGCCGCGCAGCCGGACCCCTACGTTCGGGTACGTCACGCCCTCCACCGTCACGTCCGCCAGGATGTTCGTCTGCGAGGCGTAGTTCTGCGGCAGCAGCGTGAGCCAGTTCGGACTGTGGAAGTTGATGTTGATCGTGCGCAGCACGGTCGTGTCGTACAGGTCCTGCGCGAGCGCGGAACAGTGGATGGCGACGGCCGCAAGCGCGCCGACGACAAGCCGAAACGACGACCTCATGCCTGGCACTCCTCGGGAGAACGACGGGGCAATGGAGTCTCCGCACAACCGGGGCGCGGCCAACGGGCGTGGAAGGTCGGTCCCCATCCCGTGAACACCGCCGGCGCTCTTGTCCCGGAGAACGCCCGCCGGGGGCCGACTCTTGCAGGTCGCGCGCTCCGGACGGCAAACTAGTCGATTTTCTGCAATACCACAACGGTGGAGTTCGTGTTACAGTGAAGAAACGAGCACGATCGGGTGGACCGCGACCGATTGGGTTTGGGTAATGGGCGGCATGGCGGTGCGGATCGTCCTGCCTGGGTGCATGCGATGTCGACTGACGATCCGATCCCTACACCCGACGCGGCCCCCCGCACGCCGACGGACACGCGCGCCGCGAGCCTCTCTCCGTCGTTGCACGGGCACGGCGCCAACCGCGCGGTCCCGGCCTACGAGATCAAGTTCCTGCTCACCGAGGAGGGCGCCCGCGAAGCCGAGCAACGCCTCCACTCGGCGCTCCTGCCCGACCCCCATTCGGACCCCGCCCTCGGGGGCATGTACGCGATCCGCAGTCTCATCTGCGACAACGCCGCCTTCGGCGTCTTCTTCCGCGATGAGAGCCTCAGGAACCGAAAGTACCGCGTCCGCCAGTACGGCGGCTCCGACACCGTGTACCTCGAGCGCAAACGCTCGAACAGCGGACGCGTGCGCAAGCGGCGCGTCGAGGCATCGCCGGCCGATCTCATCCACGTGGGCGCGGGCAACGCCATCGACGCCGCGCACGCCTGGTTCGTCAGCGGGCTGCGCGCCCACGACCTGGCCCCGGTCTGCCTCGTGCGGTACCTCCGGCGCGCCCTCTTCGGCGTCTGCCCCGACGGCCCGGTGCGGGTGACGTTCGATCGCTCGATCCGCGCATCGCTCGCCCCCGCCTGGTCGCTGGAGTCGCAGGGCGAGGAGCGCCCGCTCCTGGACGGCGCCGTCGTCTGCGAGTTCAAGTTCCACAACGCCATGCCCGCGCCGCTCAAGTCGGTCATCGCGGCGATGAAGCTCGAGGCCGTGGGCGTCTCCAAGTATCGCACCTGCGTGCGCGCGTTCGCCCACGAACTGGGCATCGATCTCTCGCGCGCAGCCGTTCACCCGCAGGGCGGCACGGGGGTGAACCGTGCCTGACTGGCTCAGCGACGCCACGATGATCGAAACCCCGATCTCGGCCGCATCGATGGCGACCCGATTGATCATCTCCGCCCTCTTCGGCGTGGCCATCGCGATCGTCTATCGCCTCTCCCACGGGAAGCTCGCCCGTGACTCGCGGACGCTCTTCGGCACGCTCGTCCTGCTCACGATTCTGCTGGCCATGGTCACCATGGTCATCGGCGAGAGCGTGGCGCGCGCGTTCGGGCTCGTCGGCGCTCTCTCCATCGTCCGCTTCCGGACCGTCGTCGAGGACACGCGCGATACGGCGTTCGTCATCTTCGCCGTCGTCGTCGGCATGGCGATCGGGACCGGCCTCCTGCTCGTCGCGGCCATCGGCGTCCCGGTCGTGGCCGTCGCCGCCATCGGCCTCTCGGCCCGCACAGCCGGATCACGCGCCCTCCTCGGCGTCGGCGCGCAGGGCGCCGGCACGCTCGCCGTCCGACTCGGCCTCGGGTACACACCCGACGCGGTCAGCGCCGCGCTCGCCGCACACGCCTCGTCGTGGCGGTTGATCGGCGTGACGACGGCCCGGCAGGGCGCGGCCGTCGACCTGTCGTACGCGCTGGACTTTCCCTCCGACGACGCCGCCCCGACGCTGGTGGCGGCGCTCAACTCGGTCGCGGGCGTGCAGAGTGTGGACCTTCGCCGTGGAGTGAGCACGGATTGAGCGGGCGTGATCGGAGCATCCGGATGGGCGCGCGAGCAGGACGAGAATCCGATGCGGGCGCGTTCACGCTCATCGAGCTGCTCGTCGTGATCAGCGTGATCGGCCTCTTGATCTCGATCGCGCTGCCCGCGCTCGGGCGGGCAAGGCGCACCGCCGCACAGGCGCACGAGTCCTCGGCGCTGCGGCAGGTCGGCATCGCGTACACCGTCTATGCGCAGGACAACCGGGCCGGGCTGCTCCCCGGCTACGCGCGCTCCGAATGGGTCGCCCAGGGCGCACCGCCGGCCCAGCAGCTGCAGGCCTACTCCAGCGATTCGAGCGCCCAATCCCGCCTGTACGGGAGTGTGGCCCGCCGCTACACGTGGCGCCTCGCCCCCTACCTCGGCTACGCGCTCGACGGGATTGTCCTGGACAAACGCCTCCGCGCGGAGTTCCGGGCGCTGCCCGACAGCCCCGAAACCCGCGAGGGCTTCCAATGGGCGTTCGGGACCAGCCCCAGCTTCGGCATCAACTCGACCTTTGTCGGAGGCGATGCACGCCGCGGCGGGTTCTTCCCGCCCTCCCTGTGGCAATGGGGCAAGTACTACGTCACCAGGCTGGACGAACCGCAGCGGCCCGACCGGCTCCTGATCTTCGCCTCGTCCCGCGGCTACCACCCCATCGACGGCGCGACGGTCATCCCGGGTCGCCACCGCATCGAGGGCCCGTGGCAGGCGAGCCACGTAACAAACCAGGTGCCGACCTTCACGCCGTGGGAGGCGCCCGCGGGACCGTTCGATCCCGGGCGCACGCCGCGAACCTACGGCCACCTCGATTTCCGGCACTTCAAAAAGGCGCTGGTGACCACGTTCGACGGGCACGTCGCGGCGCTGGGGCTCGACGAGATCAAGGACATGCAGCGCTGGTCCAACCAGGCCGTCAGCCCCGGCTGGCAGCCCTGACCCCACCCCCCCCCCGCATAGCGTGTAGAGGGTTCGCTGTTCAGACACAAGTTACCACGATAGGCCGCGATCCAGCGCGGCGCCCGCGGTGCGGTCCTGGTGTCCTGCGGCGACGACAAGCCCACCAAGGCTCAGAAGGCGGAACTGAAGCGCGCCCAGGACGAGCAGCTCCTCGCGCTGCCCTACCCGACCTCGACCGGCCGGCAACCGGCGACGATGACGCTCAGCTACGACGACGCGACCGGGCGCACGAACGCGACGCTCCGCCTGACCGGCCTGAGAGTGAGCGGACGCCGCGCGTCGAACGTGAGCGGGGCCACGCTGCATCTGACGTCGAGCTACAAGGGCCACGAGCGAGCGCCGGACAACCCCGAGGGCTCCGTCGACGGCAGCATCATCGTGCAGACATCAGCGCCCGGAGTCCTGGCGTTCGCGGGCCCCCCGGGGACGGTGACCGCCGACGGCCGGATCACGCCGCTGAAGAAGGCGTCCGGCAAAGATGGCTACTCCAGCGCCGACGGGCCGAGCGGGCGCGATGAGGTCGTGCGGTTCAGGTTCCCGACCGAGGACGTGGTCGCCGCCGCGCACTCGAGCCGCGTCACGATCTCCTTCGGCGGCATCGAGATCGAGCTCTCCGGCGCACACCTGACCGACCTGCGTGAGTTCGCCGCGAGGCTCAATCCGAAGCCGTGAGAGCGAGCGCGCCCGGCACGATTCACGCTCCTACGGGCACCCCAGCGCGAACTTCGTCTGGAAGCACCCGAAGTCCGCGAGGTTCAGGATCGTGTCCCCGTTGAAGTCCGCTTACTCATGATGCAAATAGAACTTCGTCTGGAAGCACCCGAAAACGTCGAAGTTCAGCAGCCCGTCCGCGTTGCAGTCCGCGTAGCACGCGGCGGGCTTGAAGAGCAGGTACCAGGGCGAATCGAGCGGCGATCCCGACGCAAACACATCGATCAGCGCGCCGGTCGTCCCATGGAAGCGCACCACCCGGTCGTTCGACGAGTCAGCAACGTACAGGTGCCCGTCCGGACCGAACGCGATGTCCGCGGGGCCCAGCAGCCCCGCCGACACGAACGTCGAAAGGAACGCCCCCGTCGCGCCGTCGAACTTCAGGATCGCGTTGCCGAAGTACGCCGCCACGTACAGGTGCCCGTCCGGG
>CAZMPE010000244.1:0-4768 GCA_964567955.1 uncultured Phycisphaeraceae bacterium
GGGCTCCTCCATCATGCCGGGCAAGGTCAACCCCGTCATCTGCGAGTCCCTCATCATGGCCTGCTGCCAGGTCATCGGCAACGACGCCGCGGTCGCCCTCGGCGGCCTCGGCGGGATCGGCTCGCTCCTGGACCTGAACGTCGCGATGCCGATGATGGGCGCCAACCTGCTCGACTCCATCCACCTGCTCACCCACGGATCCGAGGTCTTCACCGCCAACCTGCTCAAGGACCTCAAGCCCGACGAAAAGCGCTGCGCCGAACTCATCGAGGGCTCGCTCGCCATGTGCACCTCGCTCGTCCCCGTCATCGGCTACGACAAGGCCGCGGCACTCGCCAAGCAGGCCTTCAAGGAGGGCAAGACGGTGCGCCAACTCGCCCTCGAACAGAAGCTGCTTCCCAAGGCCGAACTCGACCGCCTCCTCGACCCCTGGAGCATGACGCTCCCCGGCGGCGAAGGCAGCGCGGGCGGCTGAGCCGTCTGAACGGTTCCAGGGCGAACTATTCAGATTTGTGCCACCGGTGTCCCGCTGCCGTGTTGAACCACTGCTCTTCAGGCCGAAGGCCTGGCCGTAAGTAGCCGGGGGTTGAGCGAGTCTTCGAGCGACACCCCCGGAACCCGCGTGCGCAATGCCCGCACGCCGAAGGTGTGCACGAGCTCGAACATCAGGAACTCAACCGAGCAGTGCCCCGACGGTGCCCACCTCTTTCGCAACTCACTCTGACACATCTATTTGATTCGAAAGGGCAGCCAGCCTCGCCGCGCCACGCGCCGCGTGGAACTCATCACGCCCGCACGCGATCGTCCACCCCTCGCGGGCCATCGCCGTCAGCCCCGGCCTGATCAGGCCCCTCAGCACCGGCAGCGCCGGCGCCAGCCGGACACCGATCCCGCCGAGCAGCACGATCCGTTGCGGCCGGTAGACCGCGTGCGCGATCCGCACCGCCCGCGCCAGCGCCCGAAGATGCTCATGCTCCGCCGTCGGCGCCGCAAGCGCGGCCTCCAGCTTTGCGCCGTACGCCCGCGCCAGCGCCCGCGCTCCGATGTACGCCTCCAGCGATCCCTTCCCGCCGTCCGGCCCGACCGGCGCATCACCCCCGAGCGACACATCGAACTGGCCGAGGTGCCCCGGCCCCGATCCGCTCACGATCAGCGGCCGCCCGTCATCAAGCACGCACGCCCCCACCCCCGTCCCGATGCTCACCGCCAGCAGCCGCCCCGGCGCCGGGTCCTCGCACCAGGCGTCGTGCGCCGCCGCGCGAGCATCCGAGATCACCGCCGCCGGCGCCGCGCCCGCCAGACGCGCGATCGCGCCGCCGATGTCCCACCCCACGATCCGCGGCAGGTTCACGGCCACGCTGATCCGGCCGCCCTCGACCAATCCGGGAGCACAGACACCGACGCGACCGCCCGCCTTCACGCCCAGCGCCGCGAGCGCCTCCGCCACGGCGGCTTCAATCCGCGCCACATCCGCGTCCTCGTACGGCCCGGCGCGGGCCGTACGCGCGCACGCGCCCCCCGCCATCGCCGCGGCCTTCACGAACGATCCTCCGATGTCGATCCCGATCGCGTCCACTTTTGTGACTCTCCGCGACCAGCCTACCGCTCGCCGACGCGCCCCGCCGCACGTGGTACGCTCCGGCCCATGCCCAGCGTTTGGACCCGGCGTGAGAACTCGGTATTCGCCCGGCTCTCCACGCCCCGCAAGATCCAGGACTACATCGACGGCCTCCGCTACTCGCACGACGACTTCTACCGCTGCCCGCGCCGCGTGATCGCCGACCGCTGCGCCGATTGCGCCGACGCCGCGCTCTTCGCCGCCGCCGCGCTCCGCCGCATCGGCCAGCGCCCCGTCCTCGCCTGGATCGACGCCGTCAACGACGACGAACACGTCGTCGCGGTCTTCCGGCGCGGCAAGGGCTACGGCGCCATCGGCAAGTCAAACTTCGTGGACCTGCGCTACCGCGAACCCGTCTACCGCACGCTCCGCGAGCTGATGATGTCCTATTTCGAGGCCTACTTCAACTCCGCCGGCCAGCGGACGATGCGCAGCTTCAGTCGCCCGCTCGACCTGTCGCGCCACGACCGCCTCGACTGGATGACCAGCGACGAGCACCTGCCCCGCCTGATGGACGAGATCCTCGACGGACTGCCGATGACGGACGTCCTCCCGCCCGGCGGCGCTCGGCTGCTCACGCGCGTCGACCGGCGCACGCTCCGCGCCGGGTTGCTCGGCTCCAGGCGCGTCGGCCTCTACAAGCCCGGCGGCTGAGAACCTCAGCCCAGGTCGGCCTTCTCCCCGAAGCTCGGCCGCGCGGCGTCGATCCCGACGACCTCCTTGAGCCGCGCGTGCAGCGCATCCCGCGCCTTCGGCTCGCCGTGCGTCAGGAACGCCCGCCGCGGCGGCTTCTTCAGCTTCGACGCCCACCGCAGCAGGTCCGACTGCCCCGCGTGCGCGCTGAACCCGCCGAGCGTGTGGATCTTCGCCTTGACCTCGATCTGCTCCCCGAGCACGCGCACGACCTTCTGCCCGTCCACCAGGCGCCGCCCCAGCGTGCCGCGCCCCTGAAAGCCGCAGAAGATCAGGTGCGTCTCAGGACGAAACAGCCCGTGGCGCAGGTGGTGCAGGATCCGCCCGCCCGTGCACATGCCGGACGCCGAGATGACGATCGCCCCGCCGCCGACCGTGTTGAGCGACGCCGACTGCTGCGCCGTCCGCATGAAGCGCAGCCCGGGAAAGTTGAGCGGCGTGTCGCCCGCGTTGATCAGCGCCCACGCGGCCTCGTCGAACAGCTCCCGGTGCCGCCGGTACAGCTCCGTCGTCTCGATCGCCATCGGGCTGTCGAGATAGACCGCCGGCAGCGTCGACGGGTCACGCCCGCTCCGCATCCGCCCGAGCTCGTAGATCAGGTGCTGCGTCCGCCCCACCGCGAATGCGGGAATCAGTATCTTCGACGACCCCTTTGCCGCCCGCGCCTCGGCGATGATCCCCGCGAACTCCTCGAGCGTCGCCTCCCGGGTCCGGTGATCCCGATCGCCGTAGGTCGACTCGAGCACGAGGACGTCGGCCTTTTCGAACGGCACCGGGTTGCTCAGCAGCGGCAGGTGCGTCGGCCCGAGATCACCCGAGAAACACACGATCGTCGGACCGGACTTGCCCGCGATCGTCAGCTCCACGCTCGCCGACCCGATGATGTGCCCCGCGTCCACGAACCGGCAGGTGACCCCGGGCGCCACCTCCTTCGGCGTCTCGTACGGCAGCGGCCGCAGCACGCCGAGGGTTCGCTCGGCGTCCGCCGCGACATAGAGCGGCGAGACCGGCTTCTTGCCGTCGCGCATCCGCGCCCGATTCGTCCGCTCGGCGTCCTTCTCCTGGATGAACGCCGCGTCCCGCAGCAGGATCCCCGCCAGGTCCAGCGTCGCCGGCGTGCAGTAGATCGGCGCCTTGAATCCGACGCCCTCCCGCGTCAGCAGCGGCAGCCGCCCGCTGTGATCCAGGTGCGCGTGCGTCAGCACCACCGCGTCCAGCCGTTCGGGATGGATCGGCGGCATCCGCCTGTTGCGGCGCTCGGCGTTGGGGTCGCCCTGGTGGATCCCGAAGTCGATCAGCACCCGCGCCCGGTCGGTCTCGAGCAGGTAGCACGACCCCGTGACTTCGCCGGCCGCTCCGTAAAACGACAATCGCATGATGAGGCTCCCTCCGGGTGACGCCCCGCCGCGTGCAATGTACGCTCTTCCCACATCGCGCGACGGACGCGCCCGGAGTCACGCCATGAGCAACAAGGTCCGCCGCCGCAAGACGCGGGCCCGCCCGCCCATCGGGTCCTCGCCCGGCACTCTCGCCATCGACCCGTCGTCACCCCCGCCCTCGATGCGTCTGATCCGCTACGGGCCCGACGCGATCACCGAAGCCGCGCCCGCGGGTGTCGACGACATCCGGCCCCACATCGGCGCCGCCCCCGTCCTCTGGCTCGATGTCGACGGCCTCGGCGACGCCGGCGCGATCAGCGCCATCGGCGCCCTCTTCGGCCTGCACCGCCTCTCGCTGGCCGACGTGGTCCACACCCACCAGCGCCCGAAGGTCGAGGATTTCGGCGACTACCTCTTCATCGTGGCGCGCATGCCCACCCGCGCCAACGGCGAATCGCTCGAGACCGAGCAGGTCATCATCTGCCTCGGGAAGAACTTCGTCATCACGTTCCAGGAGCGCGAGCGCCCCGGCGACAGCTTCGAGGGCGTCCGCGACCGCCTCCGGCGGGCCGTCGGGCGCATCCGCTCCAGCGGCGCGGACTACCTCGCCTACGCCCTGCTCGACGCCGCGATCGACGCCTTCTTCCCCGTCCTCGAGGACCTCGGCGAGGACCTCGACGCCCTCGAGGCCCGCGCCCTCGGCCGGCCCGATCGCGATGTCGTCAAGCAGATCTTCTCCACCCGGCGCGACCTCCTCAGCGTCCGGCGCGCCACATGGCCGCTCCGAGAGGCGATCGGGCTCCTCTCCCGCGACCCCATCGCCCTCGTCGGCGACGAGACCCGACTCTACCTCCGCGACTGCTACGACCACACCGTCCAGATCATCGACCTCGTCGAGAGCTACCGCGAACTGGGGGCCGGCCTGATGGAGATCTACCTCAGCGGCGTCAGCAACCGCATGAACGAGATCATGAAGGTCCTGACCGTCATCGCGACCGTCTTCATTCCCTTGACCTTCATCGTCGGCGTGTACGGCATGAACTTCGACACGAAGGCCGGCCCGCTGAGCATGCCGGAG
>CAZMPE010000245.1:0-4763 GCA_964567955.1 uncultured Phycisphaeraceae bacterium
CGGTTGATCGTGTTCGCGCTCTGTCTGTTTTCCGGGGCGAGCGGGCTGGTGTACGAGGTCGTCTGGTCGCGGATGTTCCATCACGTTCTGGGGACGACGGTGTACGCGGTGGCGACGGTTCTCGCGGTGTTCATGGGGGGGTTGGCGCTGGGGAGCTGGGTCTTCGGCCGTTACGCCGACCGTTCGCTGGTCGGCGGGCTGCGCCTGTACGCGTGGCTGGAGCTGGGGATCGGGCTCTTCGCGCTGGCCCTGCCGTGGATGGTGGAGCTGACGGACGCGCTGTACGTTCTGGCGTGGCCTGCGGTCTGGCAGTCCTTCACGGGTCTGATGGCGCTGCGAGTCGGGCTGGCGGCGCTGGTGTTGCTGGCGCCCGCGACGCTGATGGGCGGGACGCTGCCGGTCCTGAGCCGGTTCCTGGTGCGGAACAAGCTGCACGCCGGCAGCGAGATCGGCGCGCTGTACGCGGTGAACACGCTCGGAGCGGTCGCGGGCTGCTTCCTGGCCGGGTTCTTCCTGCTGGAGTGGCTCGGTGTGAGCGGTTCGCTGTACGGCGCGGCGGCGCTCAACTTCCTGGTCGCGGGTGTCGCCTTCGTGTGGTCGCGTCGCGGCCCTTCGATGGGGTCGCTCGCGCCGGCGGAAGAGCTTCCGGCGCCGTCCGGAGGGGCGGCGCCCGGGTATGCGCCGTGGCAGGTACGGCTGGTGCTGGTGCTGTACGCGCTGAGTGGGTTTGGAGCGCTGGCTCTCGAAGTGTTCTGGACGCGGAGCCTGATGTACTTCACTTCGGTGGACGCGTGGGCGTTCAGCGCGATGCTCAGCGCCTTCCTGCTGGGACTCGGGCTGGGGAGCCTGGCGATGGCGCGTTTCGCGCCGCGTCTTCGTCACCCGATGCGGTGGCTTGGGGTCCTGCAGGTGCTGGCGGGGGTGACGGCGGCGGCGAGTATCCCGTTGTTCGCGGGCTTATCCGGGTCCCTGGACTGGATCGCGGGCGCGTTCGAAGACCCGGCCACGCTGACGGCGAAGATCGGCACGAAGCTCGGCGTGTCCCTGCTGATCATGCTCGTCCCGACGCTCCTGATGGGCGCCGCCTTTCCGGTGGTGACGGGGATCTACGTGGGGGCGCGTCCGGCGGTTGGTCGGAGCATCGGGGCTCTGTACGCCCTGAACACGGTCGGCGCGATCGCGGGGTCTCTCGGGGCCGGCTTTGTCCTGATTCCTCTGCTCGGGCTGGAGGGATCAATTCTGGCTGGGGCCTCGGCGTTCGTGGCGATCGGCGTGATCGCCATCGTTGCTTCATCGCGTTCGGGGCGACTGCGCCCGGTCGCGGCGCTGGCGAGCGTCGTGGTGCTCGCGGGTCTTGGGGCGGCGAACTACGCGTTTGTCTCCGGGTCGTTCGGGGCGCGCCCGGGGCCGATGGTGCTCAAGAGCGGCCTGTTCCGGGACCGGAGCGAGGGCTATTCGCTGCTCTTCGCCCACGAGGGGTCGGCGGCGTCGATCGTGGTGCTGGAGAACGAGCGCGGCACCCGGGTGCTGAACATCAACGGCGTCTCCACCGCGTTCGACAACTACATGGACATGCGTGTGCACCGCATGTTGTCGCACCTTCCGATGCTGGCGCATCCGGATCCGAAAAAGGTCCTGATCGTCGGCTTCGGGATGGGGTCGACGCCATGGGGATGCGTGCAGTATCCGGTGGAACGGGTCGACGTGGTCGAGCTGCTGCGGAGCGAGACGCGGACGGCTCCTTTTTTCGAGGCCGTCAACCACGGCGTGTTGTCGCACCCGAAGCTGCGTTTCATCGAGGGGGACGGGCGGAACTACCTTCTCGGGACGCGCGAGCGGTACGACGTCATCTCCTTCAATGCGATCCACCCGCGGTTCAGCGCCTCCCTGTATACGAAGGACTTCTACGAGCTGTGCCGGAGCCGGCTGACGGAGAACGGAGTGATCTGCGCCTGGATGACGCAGAACGCCACGACGGACGCGGAGTTTCGGTCGCTCGTGCGGGCTTTCGTCGAGGCGTTCCCGGCGTCGACACTCTGGTTCTGCAACCCGGAGCATTACTGCCTGCTCGGAACGGTGAGATCGACGCGTCTCGACGGCGTGGCCTGGCGGACGCGGATGGCCGACCCGGGAGTGGCGGCCGATCTGGCGGATTCGAACTTCGATGACCCGATCGCGTTTCTGGCCCGGTACATGTGCGGCCCGGAGGCGCTGGCCGCGTACGTCGCGGGCGCGCCCTTGAACACGGATGACCGCCCCATCATCGAGTTTTCGCGCGAGTCCAAGCGTGATGAGCGGCCGATCGCCCTGCGCCTGGTCGAGATGCTCGAACCGCCGGGCGCGGAACTGACGGGGCTGGGCGTGCGCGAACGTGAGCGCCTCACGCGGTTTCGCGAGAGCATGCGCTGGATCATGATCGGGGAGGCGGAGTACTGGTATCCACAAACGCCATCGCCGCTGCGCTACGAGATCGCGTACCGGCGTGCGCTCATCGTGGCTCCGGAGAACCTGGATGCCCGCGAGCACCTGGTCTTCTCGGCGGCGTGGGAGGAACAGGTGCTCACCGCGCGCGACGCCAGACCCTTGGACCCGGGGCCGTGGACTCACCTGGGTGGAATCCGGCTGCAGCAGGGGCGGTTCGACGAGGCACGCCAGGCCCTGCGCCGGGCGCTGGACCTTCGTCCGAGCCTGACGCTCGCGGCGGAGCGTCTGTCCTTCGTCGAGTTGTTCGCCGGGGATGCGGAGGCCGCCGCGCGCCTGCTTGTGCAGTTGGTGAGTCCCGGCGGCGATCCGCGGTTGCTGTACGCGCTCGGCACGGCCGCCGAGCGTCTCGGTGAGCAGAGCCGGAGCGCGGAGATGAAGGCCGCGGCGATCGCGGGTGATCCGGATGTCGCGGAGTGGTTCGATGTGTACGAGCGCGCCGTTCGCGCGGTGCGCGAGCATGAGGCCGGGGCGACGAACTGAGGCCTAGGCGGACCTGATAGCGCGCAGGCCGAGGAACAGCGGGATCTCGCGCCGGGCCCGGTTTTCGGCCGCGGCACGCGGGCCGGGCTGGCTCTGCCGGGCGCTGGGCCATTCTTCGAGCGATTCGAGCATGAAACCGGAATCGGACAGCGCCTTGATGTACGCCTGGATCGGGCGGTGGAAGGTCACCGTGGTGACCGGCTCGGAGCCGTGCGCGGCCTTTCCGGGGTTCATGATGATCTCGGATTGATCCGGCGAGAGGTAGGCGTCGACGCGCCGGTGCTGGCGCGCCTCGGCGGGGCGGGCGGGCCCGGCGCCCTTCGCCGGTTCGTCCCATCCCCAGGAGGTGTGTCCGGGCGAGCGGAAGGCGGGATGCAGGATGACCGCGACGAACGCACCGCCGGGCTTGAGGAGGGCCGCCGCGCCCGCGAAGACGGGCTCCAGCGGGTTGATGTTCATGAGGGCCATGATGCAGGACGCGGCGTCGAAGGGTTCGAAGTCGGGCCGGCCCGAAAGAGTGGCGAGTTGGCGTGCGTCGTGGGCCTCGTAGGTGATCGGGGGTGCGTTCTTCGGCGCTTCGCGTCGGCGCGCGGCCTCGATGAGGCGGGGCGCGGCGTCGATGCCGACGGCGCGGACGCCGAGTGCGGCGAGGGAGCGGCAGAAATCGCCCTGGCCGCAGGCGATGTCCAGGACTCGAGTGCCGGTGTCGGGGCGGAGCAGCCGGAGCGCGCCGGGGACGATCGTCTGCGTGAAGTGGTCGCTGCGCTGCTCGTCGATGAGTTGGTCGTACCACTCGGCGACATGGTCCCATGAGGTTTCGGCGCGGGGAGCAGCGGGCGGAACGCGGGCCGGTGACTCGAATGGCTTGATCGTTGCCGGGGCGCGGACCGGCGGCGGCGTCTTGCCGATGGCGGCGTAGAAGCTGGGCGGCGGCGGGCTGTGGAATCGCGCGGTCTGGCCGGTGGCGGGGTTGGTGACGCCGAGTTCGGTGGCGTGCAGGGCGAGGCGGCCGATCGGGTCGGTGGTCGCCCCGTAACGGGAATCGCCGACGATGGGGTGGCCCCATTCCTTCATGTGCACGCGGATCTGGTTCTTGCGGCCGGTCTCGAGGCGGACCTGGAGAAGGGTGCGGCCGCGGCCCGTTTCGAGGACTCGGTAGTGGGTGACGGCGAGGCGCGGCGAGTCGGGCTCGTTCGAATCCGGGCCGGCACGTCCGGCGTCCTTGCGGCGTACGCCGGCGTCCTTGGCCATGTCGCCGATCTCGACGCCGAGGGCGAGGCCGCGCTCGTCCTCGACCATGAAGCTCTGGATCGTGCCGCTGGGTGGCTGGGGCTTGCCGAGGCGCGGCGTGCCTTCGGCAGAAGGCGCGGCGTCGGTGACTTCGCCCTCGACGAGTGCGATGTAGTGGCGGTGAACGCGCTTGGCCTTGAAGTCATCCTTGAGCCAGTTGAAGGCGCGTTCGGTCTTGCCGAAGACGAGGAGGCCGGAGGCTTCCTTGTCGAGGCGGTGGATGATGAAGACGCGCCCGCCGCGGTTGCGGTGTCGGCGCAGGTAGAGCTTCAGCACGTCGAAGAGGCTGTCGCGGGTCTCGCCGGGCATGTTGGCGGTGAGCAGACCCGGCGGCTTGTCGACGACGATGAGTTCATCGTCCTCGTGGATGATGCGGACGCCGAAAGGAAGTCCGCCTTCACGCCGATCGGTCCGCGGGAACCGCTGATCGCGTGGCGGACCGGAGCGCGGCGGACCGGAGCGCGGAGGTCCGGAGCGTGGGGGTCCGGAGCGTGGGGGTCCGGAGCGTG
>CAZMPE010000246.1:0-4761 GCA_964567955.1 uncultured Phycisphaeraceae bacterium
GGCGTCGCCCTCGCGATCATCATCGGACTCGGCGGCCAGGCCCTCTCCGCCCAGGCCGTCGGCGAAGAGCTCCAGACCGTCGCCATGCTCCTGGACGAGCGACTCAATACCGTGCTCGCCCTCGGGCCCGAGAAGTTCGCGGGCCAGAACGACACCGAGGGCGCCTGCGACGCGCCCTTCGAGAACTACCGCTACCGCATCGAGCTCGCCGGCGGGCAGTCCGGCGATCCCTACACGGTCGCCGTCACCATCTCCTGGATGTCCGGCGCCCGCGCCCGCGCCGAGACCGTCCGCACCATGATCGCGCCCCGGCTCGGCGACGAGCCGGACCCCGTCCGCGAACCGCAGGAGGCCGTCACGCGATGGGAGTGACACGCCCACGCAACCCCGCCTTCACGCTCGTCGAACTCACCGTCGCGTCCGTCATCGCCGCGCTCATCGCGGGCGCCACCGCCACCGCCGTCTCCCAGCTCCTCCAGGTCCGCGCCAAGTCCGCCGCCAGGCAGCAGGCCTTCTCCCGCGCCGACGCCGCCGCCTCGCGCATCGCCCTCGACGCCGTCAACCTCGTCCGCCATCACGACCTCACCTTCACCCGATTCTCCATCGCCGACTCCGGCGAGGCCGCCCGCGACGAGGTGCTCATGCTCGTCCGCTCGATGCGCCCCGTCCGCGGCGGCGAAGAGACCGCCGAGGGCGGCGAGTACGAGGTGCAGTACCGCGTCGCCGCGCTCAGCCCCTCCGACCAGACGCCCGCGCTCTGGCGCCGCGCCGACCCGGCATTCGACGCCGCGCAGGACGCCGGCGGCGTCGCCTCGCCCGTGGTCCAGTCCGTCACCAGCCTCACCATCGAGGCCACCGACGGCGAGTCGTGGTTCGAGGAGTGGGAGTCCGACGCCTCCGGTCTGCCGCACGCCATCCGCGTCACCGTCCGCGCCCTTTCTGACAACGGCCGCTTCGAGGCCGTCGCGCGCCGTGTCATCGCCGTCGACCGCGTCCCCGTCCCGCCTCTTACTTCCGAGGACCCCGTCGCCGACGAGTCCGCCACCGGGGGCGCGCCATGAACGCCCGCCCCGCCTTCGCCACCTTCCTCGTCCTCTGGGTCGTCGCCATCGCCGCCGTCGTCATCGCCACCATCCAGACAACCGCCTTCAGCGAGTCCGTCGCAGGGCGCGAGTCCCTCGCCCGCGTCCGCGCCTATTGGGCCGCCCGCGCCGGGCTCGAAGCCACGATCGCCCGCCTCGAATACGCCACCGAAAACCCCGAAACCTCCGACGCCTTCGCCGTGGTCGAGGACATGATCGACGTCGCCGAGGGCTCCCTCGCCGGCGCCGCCTACCGCGTCTGGTACACCGAGGCGGGCGTCACCGTCCTCGGGCCCATCGACGCCCACGCCAGGCTCAACATCAACCGCATGAACGCCGCGTCTCTTCTCACGCTCCCTTTCATGACGGAGGACACCGCCGACGCCATCCTTGATTGGATCGACGCCGACGACGACACACGCCCCCTCGGCGCCGAGATCGGCTACTACCAGTCGCTCCCGTACCCCTACGAGCCGCGCAACGGGCCCATCCGCTCCCTCGAAGAGCTCGAACTCGTCGCCGGCGTCTACC
Source organism: uncultured Phycisphaeraceae bacterium (assembly GCA_964567955.1). GTDB lineage: Bacteria > Planctomycetota > Phycisphaerae > Phycisphaerales > UBA1924 > CAZMPE01. The sequence goes on from CAZMPE010000246.1 coordinate 1,614, forward strand.
CCGAGTTCGTCCGCGGCGAGGACTGGAACCTCAACGGCATCCTCGACCCCAACGAGGACGACGGAGACGCCTCGCTCCCTTATGACAACGCCGACGGCAAGCTCGACGCCGGCTGGTCCGCCATCATCACCTGCCTCAGCGTCGACGACGTCCTCTCCCCATCGGGTCAGGAACGCCTCGACCTCCGCACCGCCTCCGAAGGCGACATCGCCCAGCGCATCGGCGTCGACTCCGAACAGGCCAAGGCCATCTACGACTACATCGCCGCGGCTCAGTCCCCGACCATGCGCAACTTCATCGTGAACGATCTGCGCCAACTCGTGAACTCGATGACGAGCGGCGGCGGTGGGGGCCGCGGCGGCGGCGGGGGTGGTTCCAACGTGGCGCCCCTCGACCGCGACCAGCTCGCCCTCCTGCTCGACGAGTGCGTCATCGACGCCGACACCTCGACCGGTCCCAAGCCCGGACGCCTCAACATCAACACCTGCCCCGCCGAGACCCTCGAGTACCTCCCCAACATCGACCCCGCGACCGCCGACACCATCATCTTCGAACGCGAGTCCCGCCCCTCCGGCTTCACCTCCATCGCCGACCTCCTCGATATTCCCAGCATCAGCCGGCGCCGCCTGGCCCAGATCTACGATGTCCTCACGGTCCGTTCGAACGTCTATAACGTCACGTGCCGCGGTCGCGACCTCAACACAGGGCTCGAAGTTGAAATCGTGGCCACGATCGATCGTTCAACCCTCCCGCTGACCATTCTGGAGATCAATGTCCGATGACGCGCGCACCCGCCAGGGACCCCGGCCGAACCGCGCAGCCCAACGGCGCCGCCCGCGTCGCGGTCCTCCATCAGCAAGGAGGCCTCTGGCGGCTGCTCGTCGCCGAGCATCGGATGGGCGTGTCCGTTATCGAGTCCGCCACCGTCACCGCTGATCCCGCCGGCGCGGTCGCCGCCGCCGAGCAGCGCCACGGATTCACGCGCATCATCCGCCTCGTTCCCGGGCGCCAGACCGTCGCCCGGGCCGCCGCCATCGCCGTCGCCGAGGCCTCCGAGATGTCCGCGGCGCTCTCGCTCCTCGCCGAGGCCCAGCTGCCCGAAAACATCCCGCCGCACCGGCGCGCCGCGGGCCTCGTCCCCGATGTCGACCGCCCCGGCTCCCGCACCGCGCTCCTCACGGGCTGGAGCGGCGGCGACGGACCCGAGTTCGCGACACTCCACCCCGACATCGAGGAGACCTGGACAACCGAGGTCGCCGCGCTCGCCGCGCTGCGCGCCGGCGTCACCGGCTGCGTCTTCTTCGCCGATCCCTCCGACGGCGCGCTCGCCCTCCTCGCGTCGTCGGACGAAAAGTCCTCTGTCCGGGTCCTCGTGGAGGACGCCTCGTCCCCCGCGCGTTTCGCCGACGCCGTCGGCGCCGTCGTCGCCGAAACCTGCACATCCCTCGACCTGCCGACGCCGGCCGTCGCCCTGGCGGGTGCCCACCCGATCCTGCACCTCGCCCCGCATGATGTCGCGGCACTCCGCTCGTCGGTCCGCGCCATCCCCGATTCACGCACCTGGCTCCCCGAGTTCGGCATCGCCCTCGGCGCGGCCATGCTCGCCCTGAGCAAGGACCCGCTGACACGCCCCCTCGCCGCGCTGCGCGCCACGGCCCCCGTCGCGCGCGATCCGCTCGTCCGCCGCGCGGCGGACTGGCTCGGCTCGTCGCGCAACGCCCGGACGCTGCTCGTGGCTTCGGTGGCGCTGGCCCTGGTCGGCCCGCTCGCGATCTCGTGGGGCCGCCTCGCCGTGCTGGACGCCAAGGCCGCGCACCTCGCCGAGCGCGAGCAGGAGCGTGCCGACGCCCAGCGCCGCACCGCGATGTACCAGCAGCTCGAGGCCGCACGGTGGCCCATGACCAAGCTCCTCGCCGACGTCGCCGGCGCGGTCCCGGTCGGCGTCGTCGCGTCGAGCGTCCGCCTCTCGACCGACCAGGGGCTCACGATCCAGGGCACCGCCGACGCCGCCGAGCTGGTCAACGCGATGCAGGGCAACCTCAACGCGATGCGCGTCTTCGGCAACGTCAAGATCGGCCGCATGGAGAGCTCCTCCTCCGGCGTCGAGTTCGATCTGAGCGCCGATGTCGTCAAGCCGCACCTCCTCGCCCGCCCGCGCGAGGACTTCGCCGCGCAGCCGCTCGCCGTCCGGCTCTATGGCGAGGGCGCGTCGAACACGGCGCCCCCGGCCGGCTCGGCCTTCGCGAGTTCCAACGGATCCGGCCGGCGCACGACGACCGCGCCGCGCCCGTCGGAATCCACGCCCTCGTCCTCCGAAACGATCCGCACGACGCCCCGCCCGGCCGCGGCCCCCGGCGAGCCGCCGCCCCCGCTGACCGACGAGCAGATCGCGGCGATGGATCGACGCACCGCCATGACCGAGTGGGCCAACCGGCGCACCTGGCCGCAGAAGAACCCCGGCCTCGACGCCGCGACCAAGGCCCGCCTCGAGGAAGAGGCCACGAAACTGAGGGACCAGATGACCAAGGCCCCCGCGGGAGGAACGTCATGAACTCCCTCCTCGGTTCGTACCACGCCCTCCCGCGGTCCGGCCGGTGGCTCCTCCTGGCCCTCTTCGGTCTGGTCGTGTATTTCGCCGTCGTCGAGCCGGTTGTCGAGCGCGTCGTCGCCATGAACGCCCGCGCCGACATCCGCGAGGCCGCCCTGGTCTCCATCGCCGATCGCGGCGCGGACGGCGACACGGCGGCAGCCGCGGCGGGCGCCCGCCAGTTCGGCGCCGTCGAGCTCCCCGGCGATCCCGAGAAGCGCCCGGTGGATTTCAACCGTCGCATCACCGGCATCCTCGAGAAGCACCGCGTCAGCGACCACACCAGCACGACGCGGGTCGTCGCCCTCCCCACGCAGGGCCCGATGGTCCGCGCCCTCTCCCGCGAGGACCCCGACCTGCGCGTCGACCGCCTGATCCGCGAGGTGCAGTTCGACTCCACGCCCGAGGGCGTCGCCGCCGTCATCGCCGACCTCGAGCAGGCGCCGGAAGTGACGGCCGTCTCCCGCGTCCAGCTCCGGCGCGTCGAGGGCCAGGGCGCCGCCGCCCGTCTCGTCCGCGCGACCATCACCGCCGAGACCTGGATCCTGACCCGGAGGCGCC
>CAZMPE010000247.1:0-3503 GCA_964567955.1 uncultured Phycisphaeraceae bacterium
AACCTCACGCCCTACACCGCCGTCGACCCCGACGAGGTCGTCGCGCTCGGCGCCGCCGTCCAGGCCGGAATCCTCTCCGGCGCCGCCTCCGGCGCCCTGCTCCTGGACGTCATCCCCCTCTCGCTCGGCGTCGAGACCGTCGGCGGCGCCGTCGCCAAGCTCATCGTCCGCAACACAACGGTCCCCGCGCGCGCCGACGAACTGTTCTCCACCGGCATCGACGGCCAGACCTCCATCAAGCTCCACGTCCTCCAGGGCGAACGCGAAATGGCCGCCGACTGCCGTTCGATCGGAATCCTGCACCTGCGCGGCATCCCCCCGATGCCCGCCGGCATCCCGCAGGTGGAGGTCGAGTTCCTTGTCGACGCCAACGGCGTGCTCAACGTCTCGGCCCACGAACGCCGCAGCGGCCGGCGTTCCTCGCTCCAGGTCGTCCCCAATCACGGACTGACCCGCGAAGAGGTCGCCCGCATCGAGGCCGAGAGCGTCACGTTCGCCCGCGAGGACATGACCCGCCACCGCATCGTCGACCTTGTCGCCAATGGACGCCTCGACCTCAAGTGGATCGGCGAGCGGCTCGAACGCTTCCGCGCGAAACTCGAGCCCGACTACGCCGCGTCGCTCGACAAGCAGATCGCGGCCCTGCGATCGATGATCGACGCCGCGGACAAGGACTGGACGAGCGTCGACGCCGACGAGCTGCACCGGGCCAAGGAGGCCCTGGACAGGTCGAGCGTCCGTCTGCAGGAGGTCTCGATCACCGAGTCCCTGCGCAAGGACGCGGACGGCTGATCGTCAGCCCACTTCCGGCACGCCGATGTCCTCGTTCCACAGGTCGGCGTTCTCGCGGATGAACGCCTCCATCAGCGCGACGCAGCGCGGATCATCCGCCAGCACGACCTCGATCCCCTCGCCCTTCAGCCAGTCCTCGCGCCCCCGAAACGTCCGGTTCTCCCCGATCACCACCCGCGGGATCCGGTGCAGCACCGCCGTCCCGCTGCACATCGCGCACGGGCTCAGCGTGCTCGCCAGCGTCAGCGTGTGCCAGTCCCGCCGCCGCCCCGCGTTGCGGATGCACACCGTCTCGGCGTGCGCCGTCGGGTCCCCGCTCTGCACCCGCATGTTGTGGCCGGAGGCGACCACCCTCCCGTCCGACGACACCAGCGCCGACCCGATCGGGATCCCCCCCTGGCGCTTGGACTCCAGCGCCCGGGCGTACGCGGCGTCGAGCGCGATCCGATCCGTCTTGCTCAGGGTCATGGGCCACGTCCGATCGTTGGTGTACGCTGTGCCGTCATGGGCACACGCTCCACCGAGTTTCCCAACGTCGTTATCTTTGACCACCCGCTCATCCAGCACAAGCTGACGTACCTGCGCGACCGCGATACCAGCCACCGCCCCTTCCGGGCGCTCATGTACCAGATCGCCGGCCTCATGGTCTTCGAGGCCACCCGCACGCTCCCCACCCGCGACGTGAACATCCACACGCCCATGGAGCCCGCCGCCGGACGCCGCCTCTCGGCACGCGTCACCGTCGTCCCCGTCCTCCGCGCCGGGCTCGGCATGGCCGAGGGTGTCCTCGAGATGATGCCCGAAGCCCGCATCGGCCACCTCGGCATGGCCCGCGACGAGAAGACCCTCGAGCCCGTCGTCTACCTGCGCCGACTCCCGCGCGATATCGAGGCCGGGCCCTGCCTCCTCGTCGACCCCATGCTCGCCACGGGAGGCTCCGCCGTCGCCGCCATCCGGCTCCTCCGCGAAGCCGGCGCCCGCGACCTCCGCCTCCTCTGCCTCGTCGCCTCGCCCGAGGGCATCCGCCGCATGACCGCCGAAGAGCCCTCGCTCACCATCTATACCGCCGCCATCGACCGATGCCTCAACGACCGCGGCTTCATCCTGCCCGGCCTCGGCGACGCCGGCGACCGCCTGTACGGAACCGATTGACGGAGATCACCGCCATGCACGCAGTACACATGTTCGCCGCCATTGCCCTCGCCGCACTCGTCGGCTGCCGCTCCGTCGAAAAGGCCGGCGTGCCCGGGACCCCGCCCCCGGATCCGCGCGCCGTCACCATCCTCCGCGGCACCGACGGTTCACCCGTTGATTTCGAGGCCCTCGCCTCCGCCGCCTCCGGCGCCGAAGCCGTGATCATCGGCGAGAACCACGGGCACGCCCTCGGCCTGGCCTTCGCCGCCGCGCTCTTCGATGATGTCGTCGCCCGCACCGACCGCGCCGCACTCTCCATGGAGTTCTTCGAACGCGACCAGCAGGCCGCCCTCGACGATTACCTCGCGGGCCTGACCGACGAAACCGCGTTCAAGAAGGCCGCCGGCCGCACCGCCTCCAACTACCCGCCCGGCCACCGCGACATGGTCGAGGCCGCCAAGGCCGCCAAGCTCCCCGTCTACGCCGCGAACAACCCCCGCGTCTACAACCGCGCCGCCAGCCGGCACGGCTACGAGCGACTCGAGTCGCTCACCGCCGCTCAGCGCCGGCTCTTCCGGATCCCCGATGAACTCCCCACCGGCCGCTACCGCGCCGATTTCGACAAGATCATGGACAAGCCGCACACCATGCCCGGCGCCGAACCGAAGGAAGAAACGCCCGAAGAGAAGACCAGACGCATCGACAACGGATTCCGCTCCCAGTCGCTCTGGGATTGGACCATGGCCGAGACCGTCGCCGACGCACTCGACGAAAAACGCGCCCCCGTCGTCCACGTCGTCGGCCGATTCCACAGCGATTTCCGCGGCGGGCTGATCCAGGCGCTCGAGAAGCTCCGCCCCGGCACCGGCGTCCTCACCATCAGCGTCATCCCCGAATGGTCGGACACCCTGCGCGACGACGACCGCGACCGCGCGGACTTCGTCGTCTACGTCGGGCCGTTCCCCGAACCGGGCTGATCGCTACCGGGCGCTGTCCAGGATCGCCGCGCGGTACACAAGCTGGAACGTCCCGCGCGCCCACCCGCGGTACTGCGGCTGGAATCCGAACAGGTGCACGCGTCCGCGCCCGTGCCGGACCCTCACCCACGCCCCCTGGTCCTCGATCACCTCGGGCTTGCTGATCCAGCCCGACAGCAGCAGCCGCGACGGCGCGTACCGCAGCAGCACGTCGACGGCGCCCGTCCCGCTCGCGTTCTTCCGCTCGTCCGACGTCATCTCCCGGAACGCCCCCGCGCTCGTGAAGAACACCGGGATCGACGCGTCCAGCCCCGCGTTGATCGCCGACTCAGCGTTCGGGATCGTCCGCAGCACGCTCCCCGGGCAGTTGAACCCCTGCCCCGCCGGCTCGCGCGTCACGTCCACCACCGGCAGCTCGAGCAGATCGATCGCCCACTGGCACGACGATCCGAGCGTCACCAGCGTCCCGCCCGCGCGCACGAACTCCTCGACCGCGACCGCCCCCTCCGGCGCCAGCCCGCCCGTGTACTCGCCCGGCACCGAGCCCGCCGGCCGCCCCCGGTCGAGCTGCCCCGCCCCGATGCTCGGGATCAGCAGCAC
>CAZMPE010000247.1:3513-4760 GCA_964567955.1 uncultured Phycisphaeraceae bacterium
CCCTGCCGCCCGCGGCCAGCAACCTTACCGACCCGCCAAACAGCCGCCCCGCCCGCAGCGTCTCGTTCTTCACCGTCACGTAGGGGATCGCGTCCGTGTCCAGCACGTACCGCATCCACCCCTCGTCCATGCTCCCGGACCACGGCGAATACACGCCGATCCGAGGCATCCGCTCCAACGTGATCGCACCCGCCACCGGCCCCGCGACAAAAACGCCCGCGTCCGGCTCCCGCGTCGCGAAAGTCTGCGCCCGACCGGCCGTCAGCTCGCGCGCCACCGCCGTCCACGTATCGCTGTGCCATGTCGACTGCGGCCCGCGCGGGTCGCCCTGGAACGCCGCGATCGATCCCTCGACCGACGCGACGCGCCGCAGTTCCGCTTCGAATCCCTGGATCACTTCGACGCGCCGCACGCCCATCAGCATCGGCAGCGTCCACCCCGCGACGTCGTAGGGCGGCGCGCCGTCCGGGTACCGCTGCACCTCGAACAGGTCCTTGATGTGCGCCCCGTACGGCTGGTCGCGCCGCAGCACGATGCTCCCCGCGGGATACGTCCTCCCGTCGGCCGCCACGGGCCCCGCGCTCACGTGCGCCTCGACCCCCGCGAGCAGCAGCGAATCCATCAGGCGCCCCACGGCGTGCGGGTCCCGGTTGTCGCTGGGGATGATCCACGCCCGCGGCGACTCCGTGCTCCCCTTCTCGATCGCCCGCTGCGCCGCCCCCAGCGCGTTGTCCAGCCAGAACGAACGCTCCCGCGACAGCGTCGACAGCAGCGACCGCCCGAACGCCAGCTCGTAATCGATGATGTCCCGCAACCGCCACCACCCGCCCGGCCACGGCGCGGGGAACTGGTTCGACGGCGCGTACTCCCCCAGCCCCCGCGGCCCCCGCAGATCCTCACGCCCCAGAAAAATCGGCGACGCGATCCGCACCGACGCCGCCTCGGTCAGCAGCCCGATGATGTTGTGCCGCACCGGCACGTTGCGGTTCCCGCCGTTCCACCACATGTCGTACGAAACGCCGGTGGAGACCCCCGTGATCCCCTCGCGCGTCAGGTCCAGCACCGCCCGCATCCCGATCGTGTTGATCCCCGAGATGATCGCCGGATCGAGGTTCGTGTAGTTGCTGAGCTTGTTGCGGTTCAGGCGCTGGAAGATGCCGGCCTTGATCTGACGGGCCACGAAGTTGGCCGACGGCACCACGATGTCGTAGCCGGTGTTGCCGGCCAGCAGTTTCGCCTCGAGCACT
>CAZMPE010000248.1:0-4757 GCA_964567955.1 uncultured Phycisphaeraceae bacterium
ATTTCACGGTGGACGATTCCGTTTGGAGTGCGGTGGACGCCGCCGTCACGGAAAGGGTACGCATGCCGAGTCCGATCAGCAAGACGGCGTAATCGAGCTCGCCGGCCGATTCGCCGCAGCAGCTGACGGGGATGTCGCGTCGGCGGGCGACCCGGAGGACCTCTTTGATGAGGCGCACGACGGCCGGGTGGGAGGGGTTGAAGAGGTGGGCGACGCGCTCGTTGGTGCGGTCGACGGCCAGGGTGTACTGGACGAGGTCGTTGGTACCGATGGAGAAGAAGGCGGCTTCGCGGGCGAAGGTGTCGGCCATGAGGGCGGCGGCGGGCACCTCGACCATCATGCCCAGCTCGATGTTCGGGTTGTACGGGACGCCCTCTTCGTCCAGGTCCTCCATGACCTCGCGGACGAGCCACTTGGCCTTGCGCAGCTCGTTGATGGTGGTCACGAGCGGGAACATGACCTTGATGGGGCCGAGGGCCGAGGCGCGCAGGATGGCCCGGAGCTGGCGCAGGAACATGGGCTGGGACTCGAGGCAGAAGCGGATCGAGCGGAGGCCCAGGAAGGGGTTGCGCTCGGGCTGCTCGGCCAGGCTCTGCGTGTACTTGTCGGCGCCGAGGTCGACGGTGCGGATGGTCAGGGGCTTGCCGCCGAGCAGCTCGACGCAGCGTCGGTAGGCCCCGAAGTGGTCCTCTTCGGTCGGTTCGGTGTTGCGGGCGAGGTAGAGGAACTCGGTGCGGTAGAGGCCGACGCCCTCGCCCCCGAGGCGGAGAACGGCCTCGATTTCGTCGGGGAACTCGATGTTTCCGAGGATCTGGACCGGGACCTCGTCGCGGGTGCTGCTGGGCAGGCTGGACAGCTCTACCAGGGAGAGCTGGAAGAGGCGGCGCTGCTCGATGTAGGCCTTGTACTCCTCGCGCTGGGCGGGCTCCGGGTCGAGGATGACGATGCCGCGGTCGCCGTCGACGATGATGTCCATGCCGTCGAGCGAGGCGTCGGTGATGTGGGGGCAACCGACGACGGCGGGGATCTGGAGGGCTCGTGCGACGATGGAGGTGTGGCTGGTTCGGCCGCCGAGGTCGGTGACGAAGGCGACGACCTTTTCCCGGTCGAAACCGGCGGCCTGCGACGGGGTGAGGTCGCTGGCGACGACGACGGCCTGGTGGTGCAGCGCGGAGAGGCGGCTGGAGTGCTCGCCGATGAGTTGCTTGAGGACTCGAGCCGAGAGGTCCTCGAGGTCGTTGGCCTTGGTGGTGAAGGCCGAGTCCTTCATCTGGCGGAAGCGCTCGGCCCAGTCGGCGAAGGTGCGGTAGACGGCGTATTCGGCCGTCACCCGCTGGGCGCTGATCATGGTCCGCATGGGGCCGATCAGGCTCTTGTCGTTGAGCATCCCGATGTGGAAGCTGAAGATCTTGGCGGCTTCCTGGCCCATCGAGCTTTCGGCGTGCTCGCGGACGGATCCGAGCTCCGCCACCGAGGCGTGCAGGGCGTCCTCCAGCCGCTTCAACTCGCCGGCTTCGGCCCCGGCGGGAACGGTCCGGCGCGCGATCCGGAGGCGCTGGTCGTCCAGGACGAAAACGCGTCCCATAACGATGCCCGGGGAGACTGGTATTCCCTTGATCGTCTGCATGAGGTTCCGAGTCCGGACGCCCGCCGACCATTGCCACCGGTCCGGCCGCTGGAACCGGACGCCCCGGGGCATCGTAGCGAATGATGGATCGACGGTGGATTCGGTCCGTGGCGGCGGCCCGCCCGTGCCCCACGCCCGGTCGTGATCGAGGCACGGCCGGCCGCCGACTTCGGAAGGTTTGAACCGGGCCGTCGATCCCGCCGATAAAGCATGGACGGCCGGGTGATCCGGAAGACCCGTTTCCGCCCGCCCAACGCCGTCCTCAAGAGGCCGCTTGACTTCGCGACCGATTCCTGCTGTGATTGTGCAACTCGCGCGGGGCGCAACGGTGATACACGACGAGTTTGTCCAGGGTCACCGGCCCGTCCTGCGGATTTCGATCTGACGATTCACAGCTGACAGTGATGAGATCGCTGACCGGCATCCCGCATGGCCGCAGCGCGCCCCTTGTTGAGACGCGCCACGCGAAGGCCCGCACGCCGGTCCCGGCGCCGCTGAAACGCGGCACCCAACGCTGAGTCGAACGGGGCGAGCCTGTTGGCCGCCCGTGTCCGGCAGCGCCCTTGTCTGGAGGTGACCGTGGGAGTTGGTTCGCACAGGACACGACGCCGCAAGCGTCGGGGACGCGGTTTTCATAATCCGATGCACCCCAACGGGCAGCCCGGGTCCGGCACGACGGAGCAGGTCGCCGTTCTCGCCGCGCTGCCGCCGCCCGCCGCGCCGCTGACGTCCAAGACCTTCGAGGAACTGACGAGCATCGATCCGCAGCCGCGGCTGACGCTCGAGTACCCCGGGTGCCCGCCGGCCTGCCGCCTGATCGACCTGTTCTGCCCGATCGGCCGGGGGCAGCGCGGCCTGATCGTCTCGCCGCCGAAGGCGGGCAAGACGACGCTGCTCAAGGACATCGCCAGCGCGGTGCTGCGGAACAACCCGGACGTCGAGGTCGTCGTGCTGCTGGTGGACGAGCGACCGAAGGAGGTCACCGACTTCCGGCGGACGTTCGCGAGTGTGCCGGGGCTGGGCGATACCAACCGTTGCACGGTCGTGGCGTCGAGCACCGACCACGACACGGACCGGCACATCGCGGTGGCGACGCAGACCATCGACCGCTGCAAGAAGCTGGTGATGGCGGGCAAGCACGTCGTGGTGGTGATGGATTCGCTGACGCGGATGGGGCGGGCGTTCAACCGGTCGCGCCGTCACGCGAGCAGCGGGCGGACGCTCACCGGCGGGATCGACTCGCGGGCCCTTGAAGTGCCCAAGCAACTCTTCGGCTCGGCCAGAAACACCGAAGAGGCCGGCAGCCTGACGCTGATCGCGTCCTGTCTTGTCGATACCGGCAGCCAGGGCGACCAGGTCATCTTTGAAGAGTTCAAAGGTACGGGGAACATGGAGTTGATCCTGGACCGCAAGATCAGCGAGCGGCGGCTCTTCCCGGCCATCAATCTCGCGGCCAGCGGGACGCGCAAGGAGAACCTGCTGATGGGCGAGCAGGAGCTCAAGACGATTACGGCGTTGCGCCGCCGGCTGATGTCCATGCCGCCGCACGTGCAGATCGAGCAGCTTCTGGCCGCGCTCGAGCGGTTCCCGACCAACGCGGCGCTGGTGGGCTCGGCGGGCTGAATCGCCCGTCCCGAACAGCCGCCGGAAGTTGAGAACAAGTCTCAATACCGCTATAACTCCCGCAGTCGCACCGGGAGTCGCCTTGACCAACGAGCCGGACAACCACTGCCCGGGATGCCCGGCGCCCGCCTCGCCCGAGCCTGATCGTTCGGGGGCGGTGTCGATCCCGCTGACGAGCATGAAGCGGGGCCAGATGGGCTTTGTCCGTCGGTCGTCCCTGGCGGCGGACGACTCCGCGCTCCTGAGCGCCATGGGCCTGTGCTGCAACGCCAGGGTCCGCCTCTGCCGCGTCGGGCAGCCGTGCATCGTGGCGGTGACCAGCGGTCGCGGGGCCGAGTGTCGCATCGGGCTGGCGCGTCCGCTCGCCGAACGCATCCTTGTGGACGTCGTTGATGACACCGCACGCGTCCCTTGAACCCGGCGCCGTTGCCGGCGGGCCCGCGGCGCGCCCGACGCGCATCGCGCTGCTCGGCAACCCCAACACGGGCAAGACCACGCTCTTCAACCGCCTCTCCGGGCTGCGGCACAAGACCTCCAACTTCCCCGGGACGACGCTCGAGGCGCGGGTTGGACGGCTTTGGGTCGGCGAGCCGCTGCCCGCCGAACTGATCGACATGCCCGGCGTCTACTCACTCGAGCTCGACCAGGTCGAGGCGGAGATCTGCCGCGCCGTGCTGAGCGGGCGCACCGCGCCGCGCGGCCAGCCGGTCGCCGAGCCCGACGCGTTGTGCATCGTCGTGGACGCGACGAACCTCGCGCGAAACCTCATGTTCGCCGGAGAGGCGCTCCGCCGCCGGCTCCCCACCGTCGTCGCGGTCAACATGATCGACCTGGCGCGTCGGCGCGGCGTGCACGTGGACGCGGCGAAGCTGACCGAGGAACTCGGCTGCGAGGTCGTCTGCGTCAGCGCCCGTACGGGCGAGGGGATGGACGCCCTGCTGCACGCCCTGGCGTCGGCGCGGATCCCCAACCACACGCCGCCGGGGGACGAGACCGGGCTGCGCGCGTGGGCGGACGGGATCTATGAACGCGTCGCCTCCGGTGAGCCCGAGGCCGACCGCTTCACCGATCGTGCCGACCACGCCTTCACGCATCCGGTACTGGGCATCGTGATCTTCGTCGCGATCATGGCCGGGCTGTTCTGGATGCTGTTCAAGATCGCGACGTACCCGATGGACCTGATCGACCTGGTCTTCGCGCGGGCGAGCGACTGGATCGGGGGCGTCATGCCCGAGGGGGTCCTCGCCGACTTCCTGGCCAACGGCGTCGTCGGGGGCATCGGGGCGACCGTGATCTTCCTGCCGCAGATCTGCCTCCTCTTCTTCATCATCTCGCTGCTGGAGGACACGGGGTACCTGGCGCGTGCAGCGTTCGTGATGGACCGGGCGCTGCGCCCGTTCGGGCTGCCGGGTCACGCCTTCGTGCCGCTGCTCTCGTCGCACGCGTGCGCGCTGCCGGGGATCATGGCGACCCGGAGCATCCCCGACCGGCGTGAGCGGCTGGCGAC
>CAZMPE010000249.1:0-4755 GCA_964567955.1 uncultured Phycisphaeraceae bacterium
TTGGCGCACCACCCGTAACACTCACCGGCGATGACGGATCGATCCGGACGCTCACCAGCGGCGCGGGCGCGCCGAGCACGGCCCCCGCCCGCGGCGCCGCGGGGTTCGCCGCCGTGAGCGGGGAACCCGCCTCCGGCTCCGTCGCCTGACGGGCCCATCTCTCGGCGAGGGTTGGAACCGCCGCGATGAGCTCTCCGAGTTCCCGCGGCGCGGAGGGCGCCGCCGCGGCCGGCGCCCCGGCACTCGAGGCGCTCGCATCGGTGACGGCGGGCTCTGTCATGCGGGACGTGTCGGGTGCGGGCGATCCGCCCTGCACGGGCTCCATCGCCGTCCGAATGACCGGAGCGGTCGTCGGGCTCGGCGCCGCGGGAGCCGCCGATGGGCCGGCGTTGGTCGGCACTCCGTCCGGACGTGCCTCGCTCACCGCTTCCGATCTCGCTCTCTCCGAGGGGGTCGCCGCGATCAGACCGGTTGTCATCGTCGGCGCGCCGGGCGACGTGACTGTCGGCGCCGACCTGCTCGGCGTCGCGTCCGAGACCGTGGTGACGTCCGGGCGCGAAGTGTCCTCCACGGGTCGCCCCGGCGCTGGGCTGATCTCGGCTTTCGCATCGGCGGTGCGCGTCGCAACCGTCGCCGGGCTCGCGGACTCGACCGCCGGTCGGACTTCGGTTCTCGCTTCGTCGGTGGCGGGCGCGGGCTCTTCACGCGCCGGCAACGCCGCGGTGATCACCGCGGGCGCGGGCTCGGACGTGGATTCAGGCGGCGTCGGCGCGGCCGGCGCCGCCTCGGCCGTCTCGAGTTCGGTCGTCGCGCGATCGATCACCTCGCTCGCCGCCTCGGTGGGTACAGCCACCGTCGGCGCCTCGATCGCCTTGCGCGGCTGCTCGGCCGGCGCCGGCTCGGCCGGGCGCGCCGTCACTTCCACATCCGTCAGCCCGCCCCGCAGTTGCCCCACGATCCCCGGAACGCCCGTCGACGCCAGGATCACCCGCGTCCCGCCCGATTGACGCAGGAGTTCGGTGACCTGGTTTGTCAGTTGCCACGCGGCCAGCAGCGACGCCAGCAGCGCATGGATGAGCAGCGAGATGAGCAGGCATTTGGCGAACAGGCTCAGCCGCCGGTACGCCGTCCGCCAGGCGGGGTCGCGCAGCAGGAACAACAGCAGCAGAAGCAGCGCCAGCAAGAGGAGCAGCAGCAGCAGCCACGGCCACAGGTTGGTCCACAGACTGCCCCACGGAACACCCGCCCGCGTCGCGTCCTGTTCGAGAAAGACCTCGCGCGAGCTCGTCACATACAGCCCGTACGTCCCGACCGCCTCCGCCGATTCCCCCTCGCGCGCCCGGTTGGAGCTGAACAGCAGGCGGAACCCGTCCATCGTCAGGGCCGGGTCCATGTCGTTGAGCACGGAGTTGACCGCGGCGCCCAGGTTCTCCGGCGTCGTGTGCCCGCCGCGCAGCAGCCGCGAGCGGTACAGGTCGTACCCGCCCAGCCCGCCCGCCCGATCAGAGGCGAAGTACAGGAAGTCCCCTACCGGGCTCACCGCCGGCGCGCCGTCGTCGAAGTCCGTATTCAACTCGACAACCGGATCCGCCGGCGACTCGGAATCGAGAGCCGCGGAGTACAGGTCGTAGTCGTTCCGCTCCCGGCGCTCACGGATCGTCGCGCGCCAGCCGTCGTCGGTCGGCGCGACCTCTCCCGGGCGCGGCCGGTTTGACGAGAAGTAAATGGTGGATCCGTCCGGAGTGACCGCCGGCCCATACTCATTGTGCGTGCTGTTGATCCGCGCACCGAGATTGACCGGCTCGCCCCACCCCGTCTCGGTCGCCCGCGACACCCACAGGTCATACCCGCCGAAACCACCGGGCCGGTCGGAGTAGAAGTAGAGCGACCTTCCGTCGCGCGAGAACTCCGGCCCCAATTCATCGGCCGGCGAGTTGACCGCGACGAACGGCGCCGCTTCCGTCCAGCCCGCGGGCGTCCAACGGCTCATGAACAGCTCGGTCCCCTCGCCCGGCCGGCCGCGGACAAAGACCATCGTCGTGCCGTCGGGGCTGAGGCGCGGCTCGTACTGATCCGCCGTCATGTCCGTGACACCCGGCACGGGCTCGGCCGGCTGCCACAGGATCTGGCGCAGCGGCGCGCCCGCCGCCGGCACGCGAATACGGTCGGCATCGGTGTACCAGCTCATGGCGTCCGGAGGCCACGCGGCGACCAGCGCGCCCGCGATCAGGACCGCCGCGACCGACACGATGATGAGCACAAGGTGTATGGCACGCATGGCGCGGCGGCTCCCGGGCGGCTATCGGATAGGAACTGTGTCCAGGTACGGCTCGGAGATTCCCGCGCCCTTGCAGACATCCAGGACGCGCGCGATGTTGGCGTACGCGGTTGTCCGGTCGCCGCGCACGCTGACCTTCTGGTCCGGGTTCACGCCAACGGCCGACCGGATCATCGCCGCCAGGTCCTCGTCGGCCATCGCCCGCCCGCCCACGATCACGCCGCCCTCGGCGTCCACATTGATCACGATCTCGCGCATCGCGGCGGAGATGGGACCCGAAGCGCTCGCCTGCGGCAGCGCGATCTGCATTTCGCGTTCACTCTCGTGAAACGTCGTCGCGACCAGAAAGAAGATCAGGAGCAGAAAGACAATGTCGATGACCGGGGTCAGGTCCACCCCCGCCGACAGCGTGTTCTCGTTGGGTTTCAGGAGCATGGCAGGTCCCTCTAGGCGATCGCCCCAGCGACCACACCGCCGTGCACTGTCTCCGTCGGGCTCGGGGTCGGCGCGGCGCGCTTGGGCTCCGCGACCGAATCAGCGCCGGCGCCCAATCGCTCGAACAGTTCGACGCACGCCCAGTCCATCTCGAGCACGAACCGCTCGATCCGCGAGGACAGGAAGTGGAAGATCAGCAGAGTCGGGATCGCGACGACCAGCCCGGCGGCGGTCGTGATCATCGCCTCGTAGATGCCGCGGGCGAGCAGCTCGGTGCGCCCCAGCGCCTCGGCATTCGTCGCCACCGTCTGGAACGCCCGGATCATCCCGGTGATCGTCCCCAGCAGGCCCAGCAGCGGCGCCACCGACGCCAGCACCGCGAGCCCCCGCAGGTTCTTGCGCATCCCCAGCACCTCGCGCTGGCCCGCCTCCGCGATCTGCTTCTCCGCTCGCTCGATCGGACGCGACCACTGACGCATCCCCGCCTCGCAGATACGCGCGATGGGGCTCGGATTGGCGCGGCAGTACTCGACCGCCCTGGCCTGCACATCCCCGCCCGCGCCCAGCACGCCCCGTAGGCCTTCGATGAACGATCCCGGGATCACACGCGAGCGCCGCAGCACGATCAGCCGCTCGACGGCGATCGCCACGGCGAGCAGCGAGCAGATCCCGATGGGGATCATGACCAGCCCGCCCTTGACGACGAAGTCCCAGACCGAGCCGATGGACGCGCCCGATGCCGGCTGCTGCGCCAGCGTCGCGCACACGATTGAGAGTGATCCAACCATGGACAGTGATCTCCTGGGCGGCCGTCAGCGGCCGCGCCCGCCCTCAGACTTCGACGATCGGCCGGGGAGCGGATCGGGGCGCAGTTCCTTCAGGCGCTCCGTCGCCAGCCCCGCCCACTCCGTGCCCTCGAAGCGCTCAACGACGAGCGCGAACTGTTCGCCCGCCTGATCCCGGCGTCCCAAGTCAAGCAGGCACCGACCCGCTTCGTAGATCGCCGGGGCGCTCCACTCCGGGTACGCATACAGGATGTCGACGCGCAGCAGCTCTCGCGCCGCGTCCTCGTACCGTTTCATCGCGTACAGACACTCGCCGATCTGGAACTGCGCCCGCGCCGCCGTCGGGCCCTGGTGCCGGTCAACGACGCGCCGATAGGCCTCGATCGCACCCTCGTGCCGCCCGTCGTTCTCGCGCGCCCAACCCTGTCCGAATGCCGCCTGGAACCACTCGGGCCGGTCACCGAACCGCTCGAGGTACCGCGTGAACGCTTCCTCGCACGCCGTCCAGCGCTGGGACACGCCCCGCGCCTCGCCCAGCCGAAGGAGCGCCGTCGCCGCCCCCTCACCCGAACCCTCCGCGCTCAGCACACGCTCGAAACGCGTCGCCGCGTCGTCCGCGCGACCCAGCTTGAGCAGCGCTTCGCCGCACACCAGAAGCGCCGACGACGCCAGCCCGCTGCGCGGGAAACGCTCGACGAAGCCGTCCAGTGTCGCCGCCGCCGCGCCGTGCCGTTCGAGCCGGTACTCGCACACGCCGCGCAGGTAGGCCGCCTGCTCGGCGACTTCCGGCGGCGCCGCCTCGGCCCGTTGTGCGCTGCGCCCCGCCAGCACGAGCGCCTCTTCAAAACGTCCCGCCTCGAACTCGATCTGACCCAGTTCCAGCGCCGCGTGCGCCTCGAGCCGGGCCTCCGGCGCGCTGTCCAGCAGCGCCCGGTACGCCCCCGCCGCCTCGGGCCGGTTCAGCCGCTTGAGCGCCCACGCCTTCTCGTACATGAGCCCGTGGTCCGACCCGCCGGCGCGCTCGATCCGTTGGAGCGCCTCCTCGAGCCGACCCTGGCGCGAGACCGCGATCGCCAGATTCGTTCGCGCCTCCGCCGCCCGCGCGTGCCTCGCATGGTCCTTGAGAAAGGCGCTGAGCGCCGCCTCCGCCTCGCCGAACCGGCCTGCGCCGAGCAAGGCCGCGCCCTGGTCCACCAGCGCCTCCGCCCCGCCGTTCTCCGTCGACAGGGTCGAGAGCAGGTCCGCCGCCTCGTCCGC
>CAZMPE010000250.1:0-4713 GCA_964567955.1 uncultured Phycisphaeraceae bacterium
CAACATCACCGGCGACATCAGCAGCCGCCGCGGCATGATCATCGACACCGACGACCGCGGCAACGTCAAGCTCGTCACCTGCGAGGTGCCCCTCTCCGAGCTCTTCGGCTACACCACCGTCATCCGCGGCCTGTCCCAGGGCCGGGCCAGCGCGACCATGGAGTTCCTCCAGTACCGCGCCATGCCCACCAGCCTGATGAAGGAAGTCCTCGCGGCGGATTGACGCCCCGCGGCACCGACCCCCCACGCCCCCGGGCCCGGCCCCGGGGGCGTTTGACTTTCTATACATATTGTGCATAATTATGCCATGACCGGGAAACCGCGCCGACAGGAACGGATCCGCACGCTGATCGAGAAGGGCGGGATCGCCAGCCAGGACCAGCTCGCCCGCGCCCTGCACGCGCAGGGCGTCCGCGTGACGCAGGCCACGCTCTCCCGCGATCTGCGCGAGCTGGGCGTTCTCAAGGGGCCCGAGGGCTACAGCCTCCCGGGCGCCGCCGCCCCGCAGCCCGCCCCGGGTCTCGACGCCGCGCTCCGCACCCTCCTCGTGGCTGCCCGGCCCGCCGGAAACCTCGCCGTCCTTCACACCGGCCCCGGCCGCGCCCCCCTGCTCGCCCTCGAGCTCGACCGCGCCGGACTCAAGGACATCCAGGGAACCATCGCCGGCGACGACACCATCTTCGTCGCCACCCGGTCGGCCGGTCACGCCGCGAAGCTCGCGGGCCGCCTCGGCCGCCTCGCCGGCCTGGGGGCCAACAATCACCGATGAGCGGCATCCGGACAGTTGTCGTCGGCGCCGGCGGCTACAGCGGGGCGGAACTCGTGGCGATCCTGCTGCGCCACCCGCGCGCCGAGATCGTCGGCCTCTTCGGCTCATCAAGGCGCTCGGAGGGCTCGCCCCAGCCCATCGCCGACGTCTTCCCCCGCTTCCGGGGCCGGCTCGACCTTGCGATCGCCGCCGCAGATCCCGCCGCCATCCTCGCCCTCAAGCCGGACGCCGTCTTCCTCTGCACGCCGCACGAGGCGAGTCTCGAGCTCGCCCCGGCGCTGCGGACCGGCACGACCCGTGTCTTCGATCTCTCGGGCGCGTTCCGGCTCAAGTCACGCCCGCTCTACCCGAAGTTCTACGGCTTCGAGCACGAACAGCCCGACCTGCTCGCCGCCGCGGCGTACGGACTGCCCGAGGTCCGCGCCGAAGGTCTGCCCATCGGGCGCAGCGCGATCGCCAGGGCCGACCTCGTCGCCGTCCCCGGCTGCTACCCCACCTCCGCGATCATCCCCGTCGCGCCGCTCGCCGCCGCGGGCGCGATCGCTCCCGGCCGCCGCCCGATTGTCGATTCGACCAGCGGCGTCAGCGGCGCCGGCCGCACACCGTCCGCCAAGACCCACCTTTGCGAGGTCAGCCTCCAGCCGTACAACGTCTTCGCCCACCGGCACAATCCGGAGATCGACGCGTACGCGGGCACTCCCGTGGTCTTTACCCCCCACCTCGGCGCCTACGACCGGGGCATCCTTTCCACAATCCACGTCGAACTCGCGGAGGGCTGGACCGGCGCACGCGTCCGCGACACGCTCGCCGCGGCGTACTCCAAGGAGCCCTTCATCCGCCTCCTGCCGCCGAACGCGTGGCCCTCCGTCGGCGCGGTCGAACGAACAAACTTCTGCGACATCGGGCTGGCCGTCGATGAGGACTCCCGCCACCTGATCCTCGTCAGCGCCATCGACAACCTCGTCAAGGGCGCCGCCGGCCAGGCCGCGCAGTGCATGAACATCCGCTTCGGCGTCGAAGAGACCGCCGGCCTCCTCTAGAACCCATGGACACCAGTCCATGGGTTCCGTAGCCCCCAATGTCTGATCGCACCTTATCCCCTCTCGTCCTCAAGATCGGCGGCGCCGCGCTGGAAGATCCCGCGCGCGCACGCGATCTCTGGCGCGCCCTCGCCGAGTGCCACGCCGTCCTGCGCGGCCGGCTGGTCCTCGTCCACGGCGGCGGCGTCCTCGTCGACCGTCACCTCGAACGCCTCGGCATGAAGACCGAGCGCCGCGACGGCATCCGCGTCACGCCGCCGGACCACGCCGACGAGATCGCCGCCGTCCTCGCCGGGCGCGTCAACCACGCGATCGTCGGCGCCCTGACCACGCACGGCCTCAAGGCCGTGGGGCTGTCCCTCGGTGACGGAGGCCTGACGAAGGCCGCCAGAGCGACCCACTACGCCTTCGATCCCGGCCAGGTCGGCACGATCACCGGCGGCGACCCCGCGATTCTCAACCGCCTCATGGACGGCGGGTTCCTCCCCGTCGTCTCCTCCATCGCCTTCGACGCCGACGGCGCGTTCCTCAACGTCAACGCCGACGACGCCGCCGCGGCGATCGCCTCCATCGCTCGTGCCCGCACCCTCGTCCTGCTCACCGATGTCCCGGGGATCCTCGACGAGCACAAGCAGCCGATCCCGCGCATCTCGCCCGAACAGATCGAAGCGCTCATCGCGCGGGGCGTCATCACCGGCGGCATGATCCCCAAGGCCCAGGCCGCCGCCCGCACCGCCACCGCCACCGGCGTCCCCACCGCTATCGCCTCGTTCAATCACCCCGCGGACATCGTCCGCATCGCACGCGGCGAATCGGCCGGCACGACCGTCACGCCGGCTTCCACCCCGGCGCGTACGCTGCCCGTCCACTAGCCGACGGCGGCCTGTTGCCCTTCACGCCATTCACGTCCCCATGACCGACTCTCCCGCACCACATCGCCCGACAAGACCGGAGCCAGGACCCATGCCCGCGAACCCGACGACCTCCTCCACGCTCAAGGGCGCCGACTTCCTCACCTTCGCCTCGCTCGACCGCGACCAGGTCGGCGCGCTCTTCAAGACCGCCGCCGCCGTGAAGAGCGACCGGCGCCGCTTCCGCGCCGCCCTCGAGGGCAAATCGGTCATCCTGCTCTTCGAGAAGCCCTCGCTCCGCACCCGCGTCACCTTCGAACTCGGCCCCGTCCAGATGGGCGGCGCGGCACTCTACTTCGACCACTCCAAGGACCGGATCGGCCAGCGCGAGTCCGTCCGCGACTACGCGAAGAACCTCGAGCGTTGGTTCGACCTGATTGTCGCCCGCGTCTACTCCCAGCAGGTCCTCGAGGAGTTCGCCGCGGAATCCTCCGCCCCCGTCATCAACGCCCTCTCCGATCGCTACCACCCCTGCCAGGCCCTCGCCGACTACTTCACGCTCGCCGAGCGCTTCGGCGGGATCGACGGGCTCAAGGGCCTGCGCGTCGCCTTCGTCGGTGACGGAAACAACGTCTGCCACTCTCTCATGCACGGCGCGGCGATCCTCGGCGTTTATCTCACCGTCATCACGCCCCCGGGCTACGAACCCGACAACGACATCGCCGCCGAGTGCCGCGGCCCGGCGACGCTGACGACCGACCCCAAAGCCGTGCGCGGCTGCAAGGTCGTCTACACAGACACGTGGGTCTCGATGGGCAAGGACGCGGAGGCGGTCGAACGCCAGAAGGCCTTCAAGCCGTACCAGGTGAACGAGACCCTCATGCCGCGCGACGCGCTGTTCATGCACTGCATGCCCGCCCACCGCGGCCACGAAGTCACGGACGGCGTCATGGACTCGGACGCGTCCATTGTTTACGACCAGGCGGAGAACCGCATGCATGTGCAGAATGCGCTGATGCTGCACGTGCTCGGTAGACTCGAACCGCTCGCTTCCGAGCCGGGGAGAAGTTCAAAGTTCAAAGTTCAAAGTTCAAATACGGAGTAACCAAATGGGCCGCCTGCGGAGAGACATGATTGCACGGATCGATGCCTTTGCAGATCGGATCCTGGATGTGGTGATCGCGATCCGACATCGGAACTGTCCAGCCTTTGTACGTGATCAAATCGGCCGTAGTGGTTCCAGTGTTGGCAGCAATACGTGCGAGGGCGACGAGGCCGCGACAGTTCCGGAGTTTCGACACTGCCTCGGCATCGCTCTTCGCGAACTTGGCGAGACCAAGTTCTGGCTGCGGATGATTGCTCGCCGGTCATGGATCAAGCCGCAACGCCTGACGCCTCTGCAAAACGAAGCCGAGGAACTGACCCGCATTCTCGTTGCGATCCTCAAACGCTCCGATCCGGATTCACGTCAAATGAAGTGACTTCAGATCCCGGATTCGCACCTTTGAACTTTGAACTTTGAACTTTTTCCTCGAACTGCCCTTCCGAACTCAAGGATCCCCCATGACCAAACGCATCGCCCTCGCTTACTCCGGCGGCCTCGACACCTCCTGCATCGTCCCCTGGCTCCGCGAGAACATCCCCGGCGCCGAGGTCATCTGCGTCGTCGGCGACGTCGGACAGGGGTCCGATGAACTCGTCGGCGTCGAGAAGAAGGCCAAGGACTCCGGCGCCGCCGAGTGCCACGTCGTCGATCTCAAGACCGAGTTCGTCGACGAGTTCGTCATCCCCACGATCATCACCGGCGCGATCTACGAGGGCCGGTACCTGCTCGGCACCGCCATCGCGCGCCCCGTCCTCGCCCGAGGCCAGGTCGACGTCGCGAAGAAGACCGGGTGCACCGCCCTCGCCCACGGCTGCACCGGCAAGGGCAACGACCAGGTCCGCTTCGAATCCGCCTTCGCCGCCCTCGCCCCGGACATGGAAGTCATCTCCCCCTGGCGCATCTGGAACCTCAAGGGCCGCCAGGACCTCCTGGACTACCTCAAGAAGC
>CAZMPE010000251.1:0-4708 GCA_964567955.1 uncultured Phycisphaeraceae bacterium
CCCTGCCAACGACGACGCGATCCGTGCCATCCGGCTGCTCTGCACCCTCGTGGCGGACGCCGCCATCGAAGGCGCGCGCGAGCGCTCGGCGCGCTCGGTCGAGCCCGAGGCGGTCGAAGCCGCACCGGTCGTCCAGACCGGTGAGGAAGAGGAGGTGCCCGGCGCCTCCGACGAGCTCGTCGCGGCCCTGCCGCCGACGAGGTTGTTGAACCGGATGCCGTTGGACCCGGACTCGATGCGGAGCTCGGCGCCGTTGGTCTTGCGGAAGGTGCTGGAGTTGTTGATGTTGTTGACGCCGCCGCCGCTGTAGATGGCCCCGCCCGGTGTGGAGAAGAATCCGGCGTTCTCGAGCGTCCCGCCGGTCATCTTGATCAGGCCGCCGGTCCAGAGGATGGTGCCGTTGTTGATGAGCGTGGCGTTGAGGCCCTTGGTGGCGTTGCCGCTGAGCGTGAGCACGACGCCGGTGGAGATGAGCAGGTTGCCCGAGCCGGTGAGCGTGCCGCCGGTCCAGTCCATGGTGCCGGTGACGGTGAGCGTGGAGAGGAATCGCCACTGGCCCGTGGACATGGTGACGAGGACCGCGCTGCCGCCGCCCTGAACGACGACGGTGGCGCCGGCGAGCCGCATGTGGCCGACGTTGCTCAGGGGCCCGATGAAGGTGTGGGTGGCGGAGTTGAACGTGAGCGTGCCGGCGCCGGTGACCGTCGAGGCGGCCCGCGTGACGAAGGGGAGGTTGGAGAAGTGGATGTTGCGGAAGGCGGGGTTGGTGATCGTGCCGGAGACGCTGGTGCCGCCGGCGGTGATGTGGAGCGTGCCGGAGTTGACGTTGACGGGGCCGGCGTTGGTGAAGCGGACCCCCACCGTCGTCCAGGTGGCCGAGGTGCCGCTGCGGTTGATCGTGCCGAGGTTGTAGAGGCGGTTCTCGCCGTTGATGCTCTTGAGCTCGCCGGAGGAGTTGAGGTTGAGCGTCTTGCCCGCGAGGTTGTTGAGCGTGCCGCCGGTGAACTGGATGTTGCCGGCGGACCAGGAGGTGGTCGCGGCGTTGGTGAAGACGCGCCCGAGCGTGACGGTGCCGTTGATGATCGCGGTGCCGCCGAGCACCTGCGTCTTGCCGGTGCCGGACATCCAGCCGCCGGACCAGTTCAGGCCGTTGTGCAGCCGGAGGACGCCGGCGCCGCTGACGGTGCCGCCGGCGATGGCGAGCGGCGCGAACTGATCCCACGAGACGCTGGGGACGATCGCGCCGGCGGTGAGGCTGATCGTCTCCTGGCTGTTGAGGCTCTTGACGAACGAGATGACGTCGTTCGAGTGCGTGATGGTCGGGTTGCCGGCGACGTTGATGGTGACGTCGTCCGCCGCGGTCGGGACCGCGTTGTTGCTCCAGTTGAGCGGGTTGTGCCAGGAGAAGTCGCCCCCGCCGCCGTCCCAGGAGACGGCCGCGAGGAGCGTGCGCGATTCGAGGGTTTCGAAGCAGGACCACGGCTGGCCGCGGTTACTCATGGGCATCGGTCGGTCTCCTCGATCGTGGTCGGGCAGGCGGAGCGTTGATCCCTCACCCGTCGCGCGGGGGGATCGTGCTCGTTCACCTCGTGGGGCATTCTACCGGATCGGACCCGGTCCCACAACAGGGGTACGCCGGGATCACTAGGATGGATGCGTGCCGGGCAAGCGATCGAAGCAAGCGGGCAAAGCGATCGAGCGGGTCGCCGGGGATCGCGGCCAGATTCTCTACCCCGACGGGGGGGCCCGGCCCCTGAAAGTGCACGTCCGGCGGTTCCAGAACTCGCCCAAGGACGGGTACGGATCGCACAACAACGGGCGGCACAAGATGGGCTGAGGTCAGATCCGGACCCAGCGGAGGGTCAGAGCGTTGGCCACCACGCTCACGGAACTCAGGGCCATCGCCCCCGCCGCCAGCATCGGGTGGAGCAGCCCCGCCGCCGCGACCGGGACCAGCACCACGTTGTAGACGAAGGCCCAGAACAGACCGAGGCGGATGCGCCGCATCATCGCCCGGCTCAGCCGGATGGCCGAGGGAATCAGGATCGGATCCGACGACACGAGCACGATGTCGCCCGCCTCGCGCGCGATATCGGCGCCCGCCCCCATGGCGATCCCGATGTCCGCGGCGGCGAGCGCGGGGGCGTCGTTGACGCCGTCACCCACCATCGCCAGCCGCCCGCCGCGGGATTGCAGGTCGCGGACGCGGGCCTCCTTGTCCTGGGGCAGGACGCCGGCGTGGATCTCGTCGATGCCGCACTGGGCGGCGATGGCCCGTGCGGTCACCTCGTTGTCACCGGTCATGAGCAGCACGCGGAGGCCGAGGGCGCGGAGCTGGGCGACGGCGTCCGGGGCATCGGGCCGGAGGGTGTCGGCGAGGGCGATGGCCCCGAGGAGGCGGGGCTCGGCGGTGCGGTCGTAGATCGCGGAAACGGTCTTGCCGCGCTCGCGGAGTGCGTCGATGGAGGCGTGCGGGGAGATGGGGCGTTCGACGGAGATGGTGCGGCCGGCGACGGTGGCGCGGACGCCGCCGCCGGTGGTGCTTCGGAAGTCTGAAGCCGCGGGCGGGTTGAGGCCGTCGGCGCGGGCGCGATCGACGATGGCGCGGCCGATGGGGTGCTCGCTGTCGTGTTCGACGGCGGCGGCGAGGCCGAGAAGTGCGGGGGCGTCGATCGAGTCGTCGAGAGGGAGGATGTCGGTGACGACGGGGCGGCCGAGCGTGAGCGTGCCGGTCTTGTCGAGGATGACGGTGTCGATGCCCCCCACCGCTTCGAGGACGGCGGCGTCCTTGATGAGGATGCCGCGGCGTGCGCCGACGCCCGAGCCGACCATGACGGCGGTGGGCGTGGCGAGCCCGAGGGCGCAGGGGCAGGCGACGATGAGCACGGCGACGGCGGCGGTGACGGCGCGGGTCCAATCGCCCGGGACGAGCCCCCAGTAGAGAACAGCGAGGACGGCGATGACGAGGACGATCGGCACGAAGACGCCGGCGACGGCGTCGGCGAGGCGCTGGACGGCGGCGCGGGAGGACTGGGCGTGCTCGACGAGGGCGATGATCCGGCCGAGCACGGATTCCTCGCCGAGTCGGGTGGCCTCGCAGCGGAGGCTGCCCGAGCCGTTGATGGTGCCGCCGACCACGGTGTCGCCGGGGCCCTTGTCGACGGGCATGGATTCGCCGGTGACGAGGGACTCGTCCAGGGCGGACGAACCGGCCATGACGCGCCCGTCGACCGGGACACGCCCGCCGGGGCGGACGACGAAGACGTCGCCGATGCGCACCTGCGCGACGGGGATGTCGGACGTGACGCCGTTGCGCTCGACCGTGGCGGAGTCGGGACGGAGTTCGGCCAGTGCGGTGATCGCGCGTCGAGCGCTGCCCTTGGCGCCGGCTTCCATCCAGCGGCCGACGGCGATGAGGGCGAGGATGACCGCGGCGGTGTCAAAGTAGAAGTGCTGATCCCCCCGGAAGAGCAGGACAACGCTGTACGCGAAGGCCACCGTGGTACCGAGGGCGACGAGCGTGTCCATGGTGGCTCGCGCGTGCCGGGCGGACTTCCACGCGCCGGCGTAGTACATGCCGCCGATGTAGGCCTGGAGGATGGCGGTCAATGCGAGTTGGGTGATGCCGCTGGAGGTTCCCGGCACGGTCATGCCGAGGATGGCGACGGGCGTGGCGAGGGCGAGGCCCATGAGGGCGCGGCGGCGCCATTGGAGGGATTCGCGGCCGGCTTCCCCCGGTTGGGGGGCGGCTGGGGCGCCGAGGGTGACGGCATGGGCGTCATAGCCGGCGGCGGAGACGGCCTGTTCCAGGTCGCCGGGCCTGGCGACAGCCGGGTCGAAGTCGATCGTGGCCTGTTCGGTCGTGAGGTTGACGACGGCATCGCGGACTCCGGGGGTCCTCTTAAGGGCTTTCTCCACGTGGGAGACGCAGGAGCCGCAGGTCATGCCGCCGATCTTGAGGGTGAGGGTGGACACTCGGGCAGATCGTATTGCCCGGGCGGGACGAAAAGGGGGCCTTGTTGCCCGGATGATCGGGCTCTCTATACTTGCCGGTCGGTGGTGGTCGGCCATTGACGCCGCGGCTACGAGAGCGCGGCTTCCTTTTTCATCCGTTCGGGTTCACGGGCTCCTGTTGGCGTCCGGGCTCCCACAACCGAAGCGCCCTTGCGCGGGTTTGAACGGCCGTCCCATGCGGGGCGGCGTTGTCCGACCTGATCCCGCCGGTGTCGCTGCCAGATTGGATGGGCTTATGGCGAACTCACTCGTGCAGGACCTGATCGAGGCCGGGATTCACTTCGGCCAGCGTGCGAGCGGCTGGAACCCGAAGATGCAGCCGTTTATCTACGGCAAGCGGAACGGGATCCACATTATTGACATCCGCGAGACGGTGAAGGGGCTTCTTCTGGCGAAGAAGTACATCACGCGTTCGGTGGGCGCGGGCAAGGACATCTGCTTCATCGGGACGAAGCGTCAGGCGAAGAGCGTGGTCGAGCAGCGCGTGACGGACGTGGGGATGCACTACGTCACGGAGCGTTGGCTGGGCGGGACGCTGACGAACTTCCGGACGATCCGTTCGCGGCTGAAGCGGCTGGAGGAGCTGGAGGCGATCGAGACGAAGGACAACTTCGCGAGCTTCTCCAAGAAGATGGAGAGCCAGCTGCGTCGCGAGATGAACAAGATCAAGCGCAACCTGGACGGCATCCGCCAC
>CAZMPE010000252.1:0-4696 GCA_964567955.1 uncultured Phycisphaeraceae bacterium
CGCCTCGCGGGCGCAGATGCCCATCCCGCCGGACGCCACCGTCATCGAGGCGCTCGAGGTTGTCGGCGGGCGTGACGACTCGGATCTCGCCGAACCCTTGATCGTCGGGGAACTCGGCCAGCTGCACGGGGTGCTGACGCTGCGTGACCTGCTGGTCGCCGCCACCGAACTCGGACGGAACTTCGCGGTGCGCAGTTCGCCGCTGACCGGCCTGCCCGGGCGCGTGCGCGCCGACGAGCACGTCCGGACGCTCATCACGAGCAGCGCCAACATGGACCCCGCCCGACGCCGGCTCCGATCCATCGACGCCGCCTTCATTGATGTGCGCGCGTTCGGGGAGTACAACGACCGCTTCGGGTTCGAACTCGGCGACCGGCTGCTGCACGACCTCGTCGGGATGATCCGTTCGCTGGTCATCCAGGGAGAGTCCCGCGCCTTCCTGGCCCACCTCTGCGACGATCGATTCCTCGTCACCGCGCCCGCGGGCTATCTCGAGGAGCGGCTGCGCCGGCTCATGGAGCAGTTCGATCGCACCGCGCTGTTCTACTGCGGAGGGCAGGAGATCGCGCCGAACTCGCCTGGGGCGCGTTCGCTGGACGGCCACAGGCCGGGCGG
Organism: uncultured Phycisphaeraceae bacterium; assembly: GCA_964567955.1. Taxonomy (GTDB): domain Bacteria; phylum Planctomycetota; class Phycisphaerae; order Phycisphaerales; family UBA1924; genus CAZMPE01. The sequence goes on from CAZMPE010000252.1 coordinate 616, forward strand.
GAATGCGTCACGTTCGGACTTCCGGATCGGCCTGCGGCTGGTCCTCCTGCGCGATCCGTTCAACGGGATGGTCGCGCCGTCGGAACTCCACGGGCTCGTCAAACGCATCCGCTCGCACGACGAAACGAAGAGAGCGGGCAAGCCCGCGGAGCCGGGGTCGATCCTCATCGAGGATCCCAACGCCTCCCCGTTCGAACGCCGCCGCTCCGCCTGAAGTTGGGAAGGCCCCGGACGGGGCGACTACTGTTCCCCGATGACGGCGGTCCTTTCGGCAACTGGCGACATGGCCTCACCCTTGCGCAAGGGACGGATGGATGCCCGGAACGCGGGACTCGGCCTTCTCCACCGCATCGGCGCGGGCCTGCTGGCCGCCGGCTCGCTCGGCATCTTGGCCGTCAGCGCCGCGTTGACCCCCGCCGCGGCGGGACACGGCACCCACGTGGCCCTCGGAATGCCGCCGTGCGGATGGGCGGCGGTCTTCGACGCCCCTTGCCCGACCTGTGGCATGACCACCGCATGTGCCTACGCCGCGGACGGTCGGTTTCTGTCCGCCATCACCGCCCAGCCATTTGGATTCCTGTTGGCCCTTGGGGCCGCTACCGGCTTTTGGGGAGCCCTTCACGTGGCGGCCACCGGGTCGCGGATCGGGCCGGTTTGTGGCAAACTGTTGACGCCGACGGTCCTGTGGACCGTGACCGGCTTGGCTTTCGGGGCGTGGGCGTACAAATACGCCACATGGCCCGGGGCCTGATTCGGGCGCGACGCCGCGAGCGTCCCCCGTGGAACCCGTCCGAGACTGGAGGTTGCGCGTGTCGCGAATCGACCCTGATCGCTCGATCGATGGCCCGCCGGGGGTGATCAGGGCGGTGCTGCTTCTGGTCACCGTGACCGTTCTGTCCAATGTCATGGGCGGCTGCGCCCTGATCGGGTACGGGGCGGTCGCGCTGGAGAAACAGCGCAGGGCGACTCCTGTGAACATCGACGCCGAGTACACGGGCCTCGAGGGCAAGGCCTTCGCCGTGGTTGTCGCGGCGGACCGCATGGTGCAGGCGGACCACCCCGGCGTCGTCGAAGAGATGACCGCACGGATCACGGAGATCCTGGAAGTTCAGAGCGGCGCCAGCGGGCGTGTCCCCGCCAACCGCCTCCTCGCGTACCTGTATGAGAATCCGCGCTGGGTCCGCATGTCGCGGTCCGAACTGGCCAGGGACCTGGGGGTGCAGCGGCTCATTTTCATCGATCTCATCGAGTACCAGCTTCACGATCCCGGCAACCAGTACCTGTGGCGCGGCGTCGCTTCGGGCACCGTCGGGGTGATCGAGGTCGAATCGTCGCTCCCCGACGAGTTCGTCTACCAGAAGTCGATCCGCATCGCGTTCCCTGAGAAAGATGGGTTCGGGCCCAACGACTTTACCGAACTGCAAGTGACATCCATCCTGATCGATCGATTCGTCAAGCGGGCATCGTGGCTGTTCTTCGCCCATGACGAACGCCCGGACATCGGATACTGACCGCACCACAATACTCTGGGAGCATCATGCAGCCCACCATCCCAAGACCCGAACGCGGCGGCGTGCTGATCGCGTGCATCGCTCTCGCCCTGGCCCTCTTCGGAGCCTCGGGGTGCAACATTGTCGGTCCGGCGTACATTCTCGTCCACGGCCCGGAGAAGACCAGAGCCGTCTACTCGCTCGACCCGGAGCGTCCCACCGTCGTCTTTATCGATGACCGATCCAGCGTCGTGCCGCGCCGATCGCTCCGCATGCTCATGGCCGGCGAGATCGAACGCAATGTCCTCGGCGAGAAGCTGGTCAAGGACATGATCAGTGCCCAATCCGCGCTCGCGGCTTCCGCGGCGGAGCGTGACGGCAAGCCGATGCCGATCACCGAGATCGGGCGTGCGGTCCGCGCGGAAGTGGTCATCTACGTGGCCGTGGACATGTTCACGCTCTCGGTGGACGGCGCTGGGTTCGACCCCACTGCCGCGATGCGGGTGAAGATCATCGACGCCGTCAACGACAAGCGTCTCTGGCCGGAGGACCGCGCCGGGTATTCGGTCGTCGCGCGACTGGACCCCAAGCAGGGCGGCGGGCCGTCCAATACGACCGAGCGTGCACGGGTCGAGGATGAACTGGCGGTACACGCCGGCCTCACCGTCGCTCGCCTGTTCTTCAAGCACGAGTCGCCGAAGGGCGTGAAGGTCCCGAAGTAGCCGGCGGCGCCGATGCGGATCCTCCACCTCATCGATCAACCAAGGCGCGACCGCGCCGGACGAACCGGCGGCGGTTGCGAAGCCGTCGACGCGTGCCTCCGCCTCGGTCGGGGCGCCGGCGACGAGCACACCATCTGCCTGATCGGTGAGGCGTCGTTCGCGCGGATGGCCGGAGCGGGGCCCGACGCACACCGGATCGGCGCCCCCGCGGGACGGCCCTGGCTCGCCCAGGGCGCCCTGCGTTCGCTCGTGAGCCGGATCCCGACGCCCGACGTCCTGCACGCCTGGAGCCTGCCCGCTCTCCATCTGGCCCGCGCGGCGTTCGGCGGAGAGATCCCGCGTACCGGCTCGCTGCTGACCGAATGGCGGGCCGACGAGATCGCCATCGAATGCACCGGAACTCCGGTCGCCGTCGTTTCGGATTCGCTCCGAAGCCGTTGCATCGCGGCGGGTGTTCCGAGCGAGCGGATCGTTCTGACGCCGCCGCCCTATTCGCCTTCGCCGATTCTTCGCTCCGAGCGAGATGAACTCCGACGCTCGCTCGGAATCGACGCCGCCGACGGCCTGGTTCTGCACCTCGGCTTCGACCCCTTCGCGGATGCCGTCCGCTTCGTGACCATCCTCACGATGCTCGATCTCGCGGGACGAACGACCGTCGGCCTCATCAGCGAACACTCGGCCCAAACCGACCGGGCGAAGCGCCTGTACCGTTCGTTGAACCCGAGGGCCCGCCTGCTCGTCACCGATCGCCCCACGACGGCGTTCGTTGGCGCTGCCGACGCCGCGCTGTATGACGGCGGTGCGCCGGCCCTTGCCGGGCGCATCGGCCAGTCCGGCGCCGCGGTCGTTCCCGTCGCTGCCGCCGCGGCCCGCGGCGTCCCCGTCGTCATTCACGAAGCGTTGTTGTCGGATCTTCCGAAGGGAATTGCTCACATCCAACCGTGCCCGGGGGAGACAACCGCGGCACTGGCAAACTCCCTTTCGCTGGCCCTCGGTCGGCCGAAGACGGCGCCCGGTGCGTCGTCTCCGGGCGGCGGGAACGACCCGGAATACGCCTTCGCGGAATCGGTGAGCCGGATGTGGCGGCTTGCGTGCGCCAGGAGCGCCGTGGGGGCCGCCCGATGACACGCGCGCCATCGGGTTCAGCCGGGGAGCCGGTCTCGGTGCTCTTCGTCTGCCTCGGCAACATCTGCCGCTCGCCGCTGGCGGAAGCCATCTTCAGAGATCTCGCCCGGCGCGAGAAGCCGGCGCGTTCATTTCGCATCGACTCCTGCGGCACGGGCGCGTGGCACGTCGGCGAACCGTCGGACCCCAGATCGATCGCCGTCGCCCGTCGGCACGGTCTGGAGATGCCGAGGGTCGCTCGCCAGTTCGACCCCGCGTCCGACATCCAGTCGTTTCAATGGCTGATCGCGATGGACCGGTCCAACGCGGGCACACTCATCAAACTCGGTTCGCCGCCGTCGCGAGTCCACTTGATGCGTTCGTTCGATCCCGCGCTCGAGTCGGCACCGGGGCCGGATCTCGACGTACCCGACCCGTACCACTGGCCGGGCGACGGCTTCGAAGAGGTGTACACCATGCTGCGCGACGCGTGCGCCGGGCTGCTGGCGCGGCTGCGAACGCCGGAGCGGTCATAGATCGAGCAGGAGCCGGCGCGGGTCCTCGATGGCTTCCTTGATCTTGGCGAGGAACCGGACAGCCTCGGACCCGTCGATCAGCCGGTGGTCATAGCTGAGGGCCAGGTACATCATGGGTCGGATCACGACCTCGCCCGGGCGCTCAGGGTTCTCCACCGCGCGGTTCTTGATGGCGTGCATCCCGAGGATCGCCGACTGCGGGGGGTTGAGGATCGGCGTGCTCATCAGC
>CAZMPE010000253.1:0-1174 GCA_964567955.1 uncultured Phycisphaeraceae bacterium
CACACCCGCTGGAGCGCCCGGCCCACCCGGAGCCCGCCCCGGCCCGCCCGCGACGCCGGCCGGGCCGCATCCCGGGAAACGAAGGACGCACAAAGGGTTGACTCGGCCGCCCCGGTGACAGACCATCTGTGCGACCCGGGAGGTCCGCCACATGGCCGTGCGCATGGCACTCTCCAGAATCCTGATCCGCGAGCTCAATGACTACCAGATCATCGAGCTGCGCGAAGTCGGGCCCGAGGGCGAAGACGAGGACGAGGCCGCCGAGATCGAGATCGTCGAAGAGCCCGGCGAGGACGTCCCCAAGGAGCCCGGGTTCGACAACGGCCAGGACCAGCGCCGCTCCTTCCCCATCGTCATCGGGCTCCCGGAAGCTCAGGCCATCGAACGACGCCTCAAGGGCATCGCCATCAAGCGCCCGCAGACCCACGACCTGCTCGCCAAGGTCATCGAGTCGCTCGGCGGCACCCTCCTGTCCATCACCATCAACGACCTCGCCGAGCACACCTTCTTCGCGACGCTCGACGTCCGCAGCCCCTCCGGCGAGGTCCTCCACATCGACTCGCGGCCCAGCGACGCCATCGCCATCGGCGTCGCCGGCGATGTCCCGATCTATGTGGAGGAGCACGTCCTCGACGCCGCCGTCAATGAAGAGCCCTGACGCTCCGTCAGGCCGTTCCGCCCCCCTACCGTACATCGCCATGACCCAGCCGCCCGGCGTCGACCCGACCGCGACGCCCGCCCCCTACCTCACCGCCGACATCCCCGGCATCGGCGGCGTCATCCGCCAGCGCCCTGAGGATTTCCTCGTCGAAGAGATGCCCCTCTACGAGCCCTGCGGCGAGGGCGAGCACCTCTACCTCTTCATCGAGAAGCGCAGCCTCTCCACCATCGACGTCGTCCGCATCCTCGCGCGACACTTCGGCGTCGGCGAGCGCGACGTCGGCTTCGCGGGCCTCAAGGACAAACGCGCGATCACGCGCCAGCTCTTCTCCATCTACGCCCCGGGCCGGCGCGCCGAGGATGTCCCCATGATCCCCCACGAGCGCCTCGCCGTGCTCTGGACGGACCGGCACACCAACAAGCTCCGCCGCGGCCACCTCGCCGGAAACCGCTTCTCCATCCGCATCCGGTCCGTCGACATGTCCAGGGTCGTCCACGCCCGGCGCTGCCTCGA
>CAZMPE010000253.1:1184-4693 GCA_964567955.1 uncultured Phycisphaeraceae bacterium
CGTGCCCAACCGCTTCGGCGAGCAGCGATTCGGCTACCTCGGCCGCAACCACCTGATCGGACGCGCCCTCCTGCTCGGCGACGCCCGCGCCGCCCTCGACGCCCTCCTCGCCCCGGCGCCCGAACGGCACGATGCCCAGGCCGAGGCACGCCGGCTCTACGCCGCCGGCGACCACGAGCGCGCGCTCCTGGAGTTCTTCAAGGAATCGCGCACCGAACGCCGCGTCCTCGCCGCGCTGAAGCGCACCGGATCGCCCGAGAAAGCCGTGCGCGCGATCGAACGCTTCGAACGCGGCTTCTTCCTCACCGCGCTCCAGTCGGACATCTTCAACCGCGTCCTCGACGACCGGCTCCGCCAGGGAACGATCGGCGAACTCGCCGCCGGCGATGTCGCCTTCAAACACGACAACCGCGCCGTCTTTGCCGTGACCGAAGAAACCCTCGCCGACCCCGACACCCGCGCACGCCTCGAGCGCTTCGCCATCAGCCCCTCCGGCCCCATGTGGGGCCCCAGCATGGTCCGCGCCGGCGGCCGCGCCGCTCAGGTCGAGGCCGAGGCCCTCTCCGCCCTCGGCCTCACCCCCGAGCACCTCGAACGCTCCGGCCTCGAAGGCGAACGCCGGCCCTTCCGCGTCCCGATAACGTTCCCCGACGTCGAGGGCGGAATCGACGACCGCGGCCATTTCGTCCGGTGCGCCTTCGACCTCCCCCGCGGCTGCTTCGCCACCGCCGTGCTCCGGGAACTCATGAAGCCCGACCTCACCGACGCGGCCCCGCGGGTCGATGATGAAGACGAGGACGACGATTGACCACTCCAAACGGCGCGATCAGGATGGTCTGTTTCGACCTCGGCGGCGTCATCGTGCGCCACTGTCGCAACTGGGCCGAGGGCTGCGCCGCGGCCGGACTGCCCGCCCACCCCGGCCTCGCCGAGCCCTGGGCCATCGCCCGCCGGCGCGAGGTGTACGGCCTCCACACCAAGGGCCTGATCGACGGCGACGAGTACTGCCGGCGGATGGCCGCGACGACCGACGGCCTCTATTCGCCCGAGGACGTCGCCCGCATCCATTACGCCTGGCTCCTGGGCGAGTACGAAGGCGTCGGGCGCGTCATCGAGTCGCTCATCGCCCGCGGGCGAGTCGCCACCGGTGTCCTCTCCAACACCAACGTCGAGCACTGGGCCCGCTTCGAGACCGGCAACGAGTTCCCCACCGTCGCCCGGCTCGACAACCGGCACGCCAGCCACCTCCTCGGCCTCGCCAAGCCGTCGCCGGACTTCTACAAGACCTTCGAACAGGCCACCGGCTTCGACGGCCACCCGGGCGCCATCCTCTTTTTCGATGACCTCCCGGACAACATCGCGACCGCCAACGCACTCGGGTGGTGCGCCCGCCTCATCGACCACACGACCGACACCGCGGCGCAGATCGAACTCCACCTGCGCGACCACGGCGTCCTCTGACCCGCGTCAGTCGCCCCGGTCGATCGCCACGTCCAGCTCCACCGTCGTCGGCGCCAGACACTCCGTGTCGGTGCACACCTGCCACGTCACGACCAGCATCGGGCGGCCGGACCACTCCCCCTCGCGCTCCAGCACGACCTCGAACTCAAACTCACCCTTGTGGATCCGGATCTCGCCGCCCTCGCCGTACGGCTCGCCCTTCGGGTAGTCGGCGTACACCCTCACGCCCGTCCCCCCGGTCACGCCCACCCGCAGCGGGATCAGGCCCCCGCCCCCGGGGCCCGGGTCCGCCGCGTTGATGTGGTACCCCTCCGCGATCCGGATCCGCAGCGACAGCGCCGCCGGCGTGTCGCGTGAGACCGTCACCCGCTCCTCCGACGAGAACACCACCACCGGCGTCACACCCGCCGGGACCGCCGGCCCGCCCACCGGCCCCGCCGCGGGCAACGCCGCGGCCACCGCGCCCGCGTCACGCGCCAGCATCCGCATCAGCCCGCGCGTCGCGTTCGCCGTCGCCACCGGCGAGCGCGCCACCGCCGCGCTCAGCGACGCCAGGCATCCCGTCGCCGCCCCGAAGTGCGCCCGCTCTCCCTGCACCTCGAACAGATCCACAAGATTGTTGAGCATCACCGACGACCCGCACGGGATCGCCCCGTCGTACGTGGACCGCGTGCGCACGAACAGGTCCTCGCGCCCGGCCAGCGTGTCGAAGTACCCGCCCGACCCGTCGCCGAAACGCTCCTCCGCCGCCCCCGCCAGCCCGATCGCCGCGTCCAGGTAGGGCGTCCGCCCGTCGCCCCCGGCCCGGTGCAGCTCGATCAGCCCGTGGATCATGAACGCGTAATCCTCCAGAAACGCGGCGATCCGCGCTTTGCCGTCCCGGAAGCTCCGCAGCAGGCCCCCGTCCCCGTCCCGCATCGTCCCCAGCACGAAGTCCGCGCTCCGCGCCGCCGCACGCACGAACGCCGCCTCGCCCAGCGCCGCCCCGCCCGACGCCATCGCCCCGATCATCAGCCCGTTCCATCCCGACAGCACCTTGTCATCCAGCCGCGGCTGCTTCCGCTCCGCACGCGCCGCGTACAGCTTCTCGTTGATCCGGTCGAGCGCCGCGAGAAACGCCGCCGGCTCCATCTTCTCCGCCGCCGCCACAACTTCCGGCCGGTCGTCCAGCCGCAGCACGTTCGACGGCGGCTCCTCCGGATGGTGCGGATCGCGGAAGTTCGTCCCCCCGTCCAGCCCGTACACGCGCAGCGCCAGCGCCGCGTCAGCCGGTCCGAGCGCCGCCCGCACCTCGTCCGGCGTCCACAGATAGTTCTTCCCCTCGCGCCCGTCCACCTCCGCGTCCTGCGCGCTGAAGAAGCCCCCCTCCGGCAGCGTCATCTCCCGGAGCACGTACCCCAGCGTCCGGCGCGCCGTCCGCGCATAGAACGGGTCGTCAAAGGCCCGCGACGCACGCGCGTACAGCGACGCCAGCTGCGCGTTGTCGTACAGCATCTTCTCGAAGTGCGGCACCAGCCACTCCGCATCCACGCTGTACCGGTGGAACCCGCCCCCGATCTGGTCGTTCATCCCGCCGATCGCCATCCGATCGAGCGTCCGGCGCAACGCCTGCTCCACCGCGCCCCGCGTCGGCTCGTCCCCCGCCATCGGCAGAAACCCGAGCAGCAGCTCCAGGTACACCGGCTGCGGAAACTTCGGCGCCGCGCTGAACCCGCCCCGCACGCGGTCGTGCGAGGTCAGCAGCGCCGAGACCGCCGACGTCACCTGCTCCGCGCCCACGCCGACCGGCTCACCCGCCGCCGCCAGGTTCTCACGCACCGCCCCCGCGATCAGCTCCGACTGCGCCACGATGTCCGCACGCTTCTCCTTCCACGCCGCGCCGATCGCCTCCAGAACCTGCGTGAAACTCGGCATGCCGTTGCCCGGCCGCGGCGGGAAGTACGTCCCGCACCAGAACGGGCGCAGCTTCTCCGGCTCGAGAAAGACGCTCATCGGCCACCCGCCGCGCCCCGTGGTGATCTGCACCGCCGCCATGTAGATATCGTCGA
>CAZMPE010000254.1:0-4647 GCA_964567955.1 uncultured Phycisphaeraceae bacterium
GGAACACGCTGGTGGTGATCGAGCACAACCTCGACGTCATCAAGTGCGCCGACTGGATCATTGATCTCGGACCTGAGGGCGGCGACAACGGCGGGCGCATCATCGCCGCGGGAACACCCGAGAAGGTGGCGAAATCTCCGTCGAGTTTCACAGGGAAGTATCTGCGGAATGTCCTGCGGGCCTGATCGGGCCGGTTTGACAGCACGCCGCCACCGTGTTCTGCTGGCCCACGTAGCGGACAGGGCCGCTCCCCATTCGGGGTCGGCGTCCGCGTCACCATGGCCCCGCGTGGGTGCCGCCGCGGGTCCTTCAGGAGACTCGATATGGTCACAATCGTGGGACTGTGGATGCCGATCCTGGTCAGCGCGGTGCTTGTCTTCATCGCCAGTTCGATCATCTGGATGGCTCTTCCCATCCACAAGCACGACTACAAGGACCCGGGCGACAAGGAGGACGCGATCATCGGGATGCTTCGGTCGGCTTCGCTCGCCCCCGGCGTCTACTACGTCCCGTGGTGCCAGGGCAAGGAAAAGGACCCCCAGGCCATGGAGAAGATGAAGACCGGCCCCTGGGCGCTCCTGACTGTCGTGCCGTCCGCTCCGAACATGGGGAAGATGCTCGGCTTCTGGTTCCTGCATCTTGTGATCGTCGGGATGTTCGTTGCCTACGTCAGCGCCCACGCGGGGCTGAGCCCGGGCGCGGAGTATCTGTCGGTCTTCAGGATCTCCGGGACGACCGCGTTCCTCGCGTACGCGGGATACGCCCTGCCGAGCGCCATCTGGCACGGAATGCCCTGGTCGCAGATCCCCGGCCGCGTCTTTGACGGGCTCGTCTACGGTCTGCTCACGGCGGGGTCCTTCGCCTGGCTGTGGCCCGCGGCGGCCACAGGGGGCTGAGTCCGGACTCGCCGATCAGTCGTGAACCCGGCCGATGCGCACGTGCTCGTCGAGATCGGGGAACCACCGCCTGGCGGTCGAGGCATCGAACCGCGCCGGGATCGGCCGCTCCGACTCGCGGCTCGCAAGGAACCGGAGGATCGACTCGATCAGCTTCGACGGCGGGAGCATCCCACCGCACCAGTATTCATGATCGGCCCACGACAGCGTGACCAGGTGTTCGGTGTCGGGAACCCCCGCACGATCGATCCGGACCACGTAGGACCAGCCGCGCACCGTCTCCGTCTCCTGTTGGACTTCGATGACCGGGAGATTTCGGGACGCGGGCGTTGCCACCTGGGGCGCTCCTTCGCGATAACATGAGCCTGTTGAGAAGGGTATCGGCGCTCCCGGCGGCCGTCGTGACCGGATGCGATGAAGAATCAGGTCTCCCCAGGGGCTCGTGCGGCCCTCCGGCCGCAGCCGGGCGGCACTGGATGGAAGGGTCTGCGTGACGTTCTTTCTGGAAACGATCCGGCTCGGACTGGCGAACCTGCGGCTGCACATGCTGCGTTCGTTCCTCACGGCCCTGGGGATCATCCTCGGTGTGGCCGCGGTGATCACGATGGTGAGCCTGGGCGAGGGGTCGAAACGCGAGGCGCTCCGCCAGATCGAGGCCCTCGGCGCCAAGAACCTGATCATCCGCTCGCAGCGCCCCCCCGAGAACACGCAGCAGCAGGGCGGGCAGCAACGGTCCTTTGTCATCAGATACGGGCTCACGCGCGACGACCTCGGCGTCATCCGCAAGAACTTTCCGGATGCCGAGGCGATCGTCCCGCTCAAGGAAACAGGCCAGAATACGCTCCGGCGCGACCGCCGCCAGGTCAGCCAGGCCTACGGCACCACGCCCGAACTCGCGCGGGTGGCCAACCTGAGGGTCGAGCGGGGAGGGCGCTATTTGTCCGCCGAAGACCTGGACGACCGTGCCATGGTCGCGGTCATCGGGAAGGACGTGGCCGCCGAACTCTTCCCCTGGGACAATCCGCTCGGAAACACGTTCCGCATCGACGACAAGGCCTTCACCGTCATCGGCGTCCTGGCCCCGGTCGGGCTCTCCGGCGGGGCCGGCGCGGCCCTGGTCGGGCGCGACCTGAACAAGGATGTGCACATCCCGATCACGACCGCCGCGTCGGTTTTCAGCGACGTCGTCATGCGCCGGCAGAGCGGCTCGATCTCCGCAACGGAGGTGCAGGTTTCGGAGGTCTATATCAGCGTTCCGACGCGCGAACGCGTGCTCATCGATGCGGACCGCGTGAAGCGGATCCTCGAAGTTCGCCACCCGGGTCTGACCGACGTCACGATGATCGTGCCCTACGAACTGCTCGCCAGCGCGAAGAAGACGGCGCTGACCTTTACGCTCGTCTTCGGCTGCGTGGCCGCCATCTCACTGCTCGTCGGCGGCATCGGGATCATGAACATCATGCTCGCGACCGTCACGGAGCGGACGCGCGAGATCGGCATCCGGCGCGCTCTGGGCGCCACGCGCCGCCACATCGTCTGGCAGTTCATCGTCGAGACCGGTGTGCTCAGCGCCATGGGCGGCGTGCTCGGGGTCGGCCTCGGGGTCTTCGGCAGCTGGGCCCTGGGCTGGGGCGTGCCGCTCCTCCCCGACGCGCCGGTCATCGGCAAGTACTTTCCTGAGAACGTGACGCTCCCGACCCAGGTCACGCTCTGGTCGATCGTGCTGGCCTTCTGCGTCGCCGCGGCGACCGGGTTGATCTTCGGGATCTACCCCGCGCGCAAGGCGGCCGAGCAGGACCCGATCGTGGCCCTCCGGCACGACTAGCCGTTATTCCTCGCCTTCGTCGGTCTCTTCGTTCTCGGCGGCCAGGACGCGTTCCGCGGCCTCGGCGGCGACGGCTTCGGCCTTGTTGAGCTCTTCGACGGTCTTGCCCTCGGCCTTGGCTTTCTCGGCCTTTTCCTTCGCGAGCTTGCGCCGGACGGCCTCGACCTTCACTTTGTCCGGAGCGAGGATGATGCTCGCCTCTTTGCCGAACCAGCGCGGCGTCTGCTCGACCTTGGAGATGTCGGCGAGCTTCGTCGCGCACTCGCGCAGGTGCTCCAGCCCGATCTCGCGGTGCGCGATCTCACGACCCCGGAAACGCTGGACAAAGTGGACCTTGTGGCCGGCGATCAGGAACCGGCGTGCCTGATCGATCCGGATCTGCACATCGTGCGGGTCGATCTTCACGCTCCGCCCGAGTCGGATCTGCTTCATCTCCGCGGACTTCGACGCCGCGCGGCTCTTCTGTTGCTTCTTGGAAAGCTCGTACTTGTGCTTTCCGTAATCCATGATCTTGCAGACGGGCGGGCGCGAATCCGGGACCATCTCGACGAGATCGAGCCCCTGCTCGTTGGCCATACGAAGCGCCTCGGAGGTCTCGATGACGCCGATCTGCTCGTTGTCCGGGCCGATCACGCGGATCGGCGTGATCCGGATCATGTGGTTCACGCGCGTGCGCTGGATGGGCGGACCGCCCCGATCAAACCTTCTGTTACCGTTGATGCGACTGCTCCTTCATGGACTGCTCGGGACCGGCCGGACACTCCCGGCCATCATGGATCATCGACGCGGAATCCGCGGCGGCTACAGCGGACCGGACCCTCGCGGGGGACGGTCGCGATGCCTCCGTAGACCCGTATTGACGGTTGAAACCCCTCATCGGGCGCGCACGACGCCGGCCGCCCATGCGGGCGAACCGAAGCGGATCGGGTTGTTCGAATGGCTGTTCATCAGTGCGGACCCCAGACCGTGCCGGGCGGGAAGGCCCGACCGCCGAACCAAACAATAACTCGGGGTCAGGGGCGAAGCAAGCCCCTCCCCGGGGAACGGGGTCACGAACGGACGAACAGGATGAGCAGGAAGTTGAGGATGATGCTGACCGAGGCCACCACGATCAGCGTGATGACCAGAGGTTCGCGAACCAGTGGCCGCCAGGCAATGTCGCTGGCATCCACCGCGATCTCCCCCTGGGCATTCGCCTCCGCCGCCACAATGCTCGCCAGGTCCGTGGCCCCGACCAGTTCCTTGTGGGCCAGGGGTGGGGATTCCCCCTTGCGGATGGCCCGCAGATCAACCAGCAGGTCCTTGCACCGCTGGTGCCGTTTGCGGGGGTCCTTGGCCATCATCATCTCGATGACCTCGCTGACACCGGGAGAGAGCTTGGGGTTGACGTGGTCGGGCGGGATCAGGTCGGCCTTCAGATGCTTGTGCATCACGGCCGACGGGTTCTTTCCGTCAAACGGGACATTGCCCGTCACCATGTGGTAGAGCGTGGCCCCCAGCGAATAGATGTCCGCCGGCGGGCCGATCTGCACCTCGCCCCTGATCTGCTCCGGGCTGATGTAGTACGGCGTCCCGAAGGCCTTGCCCGCCTCCGCCTCCGCCATCTCCTTGTCGGAGATCGCGCGGGCCAGACCCATGTCGGCCAGCTTGGCGACCCCTTCCTTGGTGATCATGATGTTCTTGGGCTTCACGTCACGGTGGATGAGCCCCCGTGCGTGGGCGTGCTCCAGCGCTTCGGCGATCTGGATCACGATGTCAATCGCCTCGCTCTCGCTGAACCGCTTGTGCTTCGCGATGTCGTCGTAGACCGTGCGCCCCTCGACGTACTCCATCACGAAGTAGTGGTAGTCCCCGGCCTTGCCGACGTCGTACGCCTGCACGATGTTCGGATGGTTCAGCTGCGCCGCCGCGCGACCCTCGGCGTAG
>CAZMPE010000255.1:0-4646 GCA_964567955.1 uncultured Phycisphaeraceae bacterium
CGGTGACACCGCCGGGGTGATGCGGCGGGGGAGTATCCTTCAGGCGCCGGGAGAACGACCTTGACGAACCGGGGAACCCGCGCCAGAGCCGGTTGGCTCCGCCTGTGTGCGGCCGGGCTGTGTCTCGCCTTGCTCGCGTCGTGCGTGGAGAGCGGGAACCGGCGTGGGTCCAACTCGGTGCGTCGCGCCCCGGCCGGGGCGGAGGCGAACACGGTCGCGTTGTTCGCGTCGGGGGCGTTCGAGGACACGGACGGGAACGGCTACGGCGATGCCAACCAGGTCCTGGCGTATGTCTACGCCGATCCCATGAGGTACCCGATCCCGATCGAGATCGAGGGTTCGTTCACCTTCACGCTGACGGCCATGTCCGGGCATGTGCTGGCGGAGTGGAAGTTTGACGAAGAAGCGGCGGCCCGGAGCCGGGGGAGGCTTCCCGCGGGGCCCGGGTACGTCTTCCAGCTCAGCCTCCTGCAGGCCTCGACGGACAAGATCGAGCAATCGGAAGCCGAGTTGCGGTGCGAGTTCCGCCCGCACAAGGGCGAGCCGATCCGTTCGCGGCTGTCCGCTCCCCTGATTGTGGGCCGTACGCGACCCTTGCCTCCGGTGATCACCGGCCCGGGGCGGCCCCCGGCCCCGTAGCACCCTCGGCACAAAGCTTTACCCCGCCTTAGCGCGACCTTCACAATCGCCCGGCTACTCTCTCCTGTGTACCGAGTGAGCCAGGCGAGTTTGACGGGAGGTCGGCGATGAGCACCATCACCTTGGGATTCGGGAGGCTGGCGGCCGCGGCGTGCGTTCTGCTGTCGGCGGCGGCGGCGTCCGCGGCGGATGTGCGTCTGCAGGGCGCCGGGGCGACGTTCCCGAATCCGCTCTATCAGCGCTGGGTGACCGAGTATCAGAAGGCGCACCCCGGTGTGCGGATCGACTACCAGTCGATCGGATCGGGCGGCGGCATCAAGGGGATCGCCGAGAAGACGGTCGACTTCGCCGGCTCCGATGCGCCGCTGAGCCGCAAGGAACTGGAGAACATGGGTGGCGCGGCGGCGGTGATCCAGATTCCGTCGTGCGCCGGTTCGGTGGTGCCCGCGTACAACGTCCCCGGCGTCACAGGGGCCCTGAACTTCACCGGCGAGGTGATCGCGGACATCTACCTCGGTCGGATCTCGAAATGGAACGACGCGAAGCTGTCGGCGATCAACCCCGGCGTGTCTCTGCCCGCGATCGCGATCACGCCGGCGTGGCGGACGGACGGGAGCGGGACGACCTTTGTCTTCACCAACTACGTGTGCACGCAGAGCGCCGAGTTCAGGGCGCTGATCGGCGCCGGCAAGCAGGTCAAGTGGCCGCTGGGCCAGGGGGGCAAGGGCAACGAGGGGGTCGCGGCGATCGTGCAGCAGACGCCCGGGGCGTTCGGGTATATCGAGCTCAACTACGCGGCGGCCACCAGCATCGCGTTCGGCGCGGTCCGCAACCCGGCGGGGAACTTCGTGAAGGCGACGCCCGAGAGCGTTTCCGCCGCGGGTGAAGGGGCCGCGGGCGGCATGTCGGGCCCCGTTCTCGCGGCGGATCTGTGGAACCAGCAGGGCGAGGCGGCGTACCCGATCTCCTCGTTCACGTACTTGATCATCTACAGCGATCTTCGGAACCTGAAGAACAGGGATCAGGCGCGTGCGCTCGTCGAGTTTCTCTGGTGGGCGACGCACGAGGGGCAGGAGTTCGCGGGCGCGATGGACTACGCGCCGCTGAGCGAAGGCGTCCGGGCGAAGGTCGAGGCGGCGCTGCGTGCCGCGACATTCAAGGGCGAGGTCGTGCTGTCGGCCGGGCGATGAGCCGGAGCGGCGGAAGCGCTCCGGAGCGTGAGGACGTCATGACGCGGCGCGAACAACCGCATCCGGCCTCCCATGCTCCGGCGGCACGCCGCAAGCGGTTCGGCGCGGACATGGTCCTCGGGCTCCTGGTGCGCGGGAGCGCGGTGGGCGTGCTGCTGATGCTCGGGACGCTGGTCGTGGTGCTGCTCGTGGCGACCCTGCCGAGCCTGCGCACTTTCGGCTGGGAGTTCGTCGTCTCGTCGGACTGGCGGCCGAATGAGCTGGAACAGCCGGCCCGCGCTGAAGACGGAAGCCTCGTCCTCGACGAAGGCGAGGTGGTCATGGAGACCGTTCCGCCGTCGTTCGGTGCGCTGCCGGTGATCTACGGCACGGCCGTCAGTTCGGCGCTGGCGCTCCTGTTCGCCGTGCCGTTGAGCCTGGGGGCGGCCCTGTTCATCGTGCGCGTGGCGCCGCGCTTGCGGATCGCCGGGATCGTGTCGTTCCTGGTCGAGTTCCTCGCGGCGATCCCCAGCATCGCGTACGGGATCTGGGGGCTCTTTGTCCTCGCTCCCTTTCTCCAGCAGAATGTCGAGCCGGGGATCGCGGCGCTGCTCGGCGATATCCCCGGCCTGCGGTGGATGTTCCATGAGACCATCGTGATCGGCGACACCGTCATCGAGCGGGCGATCCCGCTCACCGGACGGGACATGTTCTGCGGCGGGCTGGTGCTCGCGATCATGATCGTGCCGATCGTGACGGCTGTTTCCCGTGACGTGCTGCGGGCGGTGCCCCGAGCGCAGATCGAGGGCACGCTCGCGCTCGGCGCGACCTGGTGGCAGAGTTCCTGGGGGATGCTGCGGTACGCGCGCAGCGGCCTGTTCGGGGCGGTGATGCTGGGGCTGGCGCGTGCGGCGGGCGAGACGATGGCCGTGACGATGGTCATCGGGAACAACAACCAGATCTCGGCGTCGCCCTTCGCTCCCGCGCAGACGATGTCCAGCCTTCTGGCCAACGAGTTCGCCGAGGCGAGCACCGAGCTGCACCGGTCGGCCCTGCTGGAAGTGGCGCTCATCCTTCTGGTCATGTCCCTTGCGATCAACGTCGTCGCGCGCACGCTGTTCGTCGGCCGGCAGGCCAGAACAGCGGCGGCGCACTGACTCCGGAGCACGGCATGCGGGCGGCGGTCTACAACCGAGTGCGGCGGATCAAGAGCGGGGCGATGTACGTCCTGTGCGCGCTGTTCGCCGCGCTGATCATCGGTGTTCTGGCGCTGGTGACGTGGTACCTGGTTTCGATCGGCGCGGGGGCGTTGAGCGTCGCTTTCTTCACGACGGTGCCTTCCGGCGACGTGGCGGACCCGGGCGGCATGAGCCATGCCATCGTGGGGACGCTGGTGCTCGTCGCGCTGGCCAGCGCGGTCGGCGTGCCGATGGGCCTGCTCACCGGGATCTATCTCTCGGAGTACGGGTCCGAGCGCTGGCTGCCGGGAGCGGCGCGGTTCGTCGCGGACCTGCTGGCGGGTGTGCCGAGCATCGTCGTGGGCATCCTCGGGTACGAGCTGGTCGTGGTGCCGCTGGGGAACTACAACGGATGGGCGGGGGCGTTCGCCCTGGCGTTCATCATGGTGCCGATCGTCGCGCGGACGACCGAGGAGATGCTGCGGCTGGTGCCGCAGAGTTACCGCGAGGCGTCGCTGGCGCTGGGAGCGACGCGGGCCCAGACGATCCTGCGCGTGGTGGTGCCCTCGGCGACGGGGAGCGTGGTGACGGGGGTGATGCTGGCGCTGGCGCGGGTCGCCGGGGAGACCGCGCCGCTGCTGTTCACGGCCCTGGGCAGCCGCCTGATGACGCTGGACCCGAATCGGCCGTTTCCATCGCTGACGGTTCAGATCTACACCTACGCGACCGGTCCGTACCCGGAACAGAAGCAACTGGCGTGGGCGGGGATCCTCGTCCTGATATCGCTGCTCTTCGTGCTCAACCTGGTCATCCGTCTTGTCGCCTCGCGGACCGTCAAGGGGGCCGTTTGATGCCCGTGTCAACTGCGAAGGCTCAGCCCATCGGCAACGCGGGCACTACCATGTCCCGACGCATGACCCCGGACACCGCTGCGAATCCAGGTCCGCCGGCGGCGCCGCGGGCCCATACGGGCGGCGGGGCACGCAGGCCGTCCATTCTGGACGCCATCCGTGACAATCAGCCGGTCGAATCGACCGTGCATCCCTCTCTGGCGCAGGAAGACCCGATCCTCGAAGTGAAGGGATTCCAGCTGTGGTACGGCAAGGCTAAGGCCATCCACGGCATCGACATGCAGGTGCCCCGGGGCAAGGTCACGGCCCTCATCGGGCCTTCCGGTTGCGGCAAGTCCACGCTGATCCGGTCGGTGAACAGGCTCAACGACCTGATCGATGGCGTGAGGATTGCCGGATCGATGCATCTGAATGGACGATCGATCTACTCCTCGGATGTGGATGTCATCGACCTGCGGAAGCGGATGGGGATGGTGTTTCAGAAACCCAATCCATTCCCGATGTCAATCTTCGAGAACGTCGCTTATCCCTTGCGGATCCACGGGGAGCGCCGAAGGGCGGTCCTTGAAGAGGCCTGCGAGCGGAGCCTGCGTGCCGCGGCGTTGTGGGATGAGGTGAAGGACCGGTTGCGGAGTTCCGCGCTTGGGCTCTCCGGCGGTCAGCAGCAGCGTCTCTGCATCGCCCGGGCGATCGTCGCCGAGCCCGAGGTGCTGCTGCTGGACGAGCCGTGCTCGGCCCTGGACCCCATTGCGACCCTGAGGATCGAAGAGCTGATCCACGAAATCAGCACGCGGTACACCGTGCTGATC
>CAZMPE010000256.1:0-4640 GCA_964567955.1 uncultured Phycisphaeraceae bacterium
GGCCTTGAGGGTTCGCTGGTGTGGCTGAAGCTGGCCGGGACCGGCATTACCGACGGGGGGCTGGCCCGCCTTGCGCCGTTCACGAGGCTCGAGCGCCTGCAACTGCAGCGGACGGCGGTCACCGACGCGGGGCTGGGCTCGCTGGCGCCGCTGACTCGACTGACACACCTCAACCTTTATGGAACCGGCGTCACGGACGCTGGGATCACGTCGCTGCAAGCGATGAAGGGGCTCACCCGGCTGTATGTCTGGCAGACCGGCGTGACCGACGCGGGCGCGAAGCAACTGGCTTCGGTCCTGCCAGCGGTCATCGTCGAACTCGGCGAACAGGCGAGCACGCCGGCGCCGGTCGTCGAGGTCGTTCGGCCGCTGCCGGCGTGCTGCGCCCAGGCGGCGGCGGCCGGCGGCGTGTGCGATCATCCCTGCTGCGTGGAGGCCGCGGCGAAGGGGGCGGTGTGCGAGAAGTGCTCGGCGGGGTGAAGGGGGGCGGTCGCGGGGCTGCCTAGCGCTTTTTGGTTCGCTGCCCGTTGGCGGATGACTTGCCCTTGATCGTCGGGAAGAGGCATCGCGAGCCCGCCGTTGAGGGCTCCATCATGGCGGCGATGGTCGATTCGCCCAGCGTCGCTTCCACCGTCGCGATCGAGTCATCGAGACGCTTGTGGAGCCGGCAGAGCTTCGGTCCGTGGCTTGGGATGTCGAGCGGGCATTTGAGGATGCGCCGGATCGGATCGACCGCGTTGATCACCTCGAGGACGGTCAGTTCATCCGGGCTGCGGGCGAGCACGAAGCCCCCGTTGGGGCCGCGCTGGGAGTGAACCACACCGGCCTTGCCAAGGTCCTGGAGGATCTTGGAGAGGTATCCGCCGGGGACCTTGGTCATCGCGGCGATGTCTTGCGATGTGCAGGCCTTCCCCTGGCTTATGGCGAGGTGGACGACTGCACGGAGGGCGTATTCGGCGGTGTTGGAGAACATGGGGCCTCGCTGATTCAGAGAGTTTATCCTCTCGATATACGGTATGCGGTCACGGCCCTTCGGCGGTCCTGGCCGGTCGACGGGGAGACGGGGAGCCCTCTCCGAGTTCTTCGGCGGCGGCCCGGTACAGGGCCCCGGCCAGTTCGCTCACGAAGTATCTGTCGCGTTGTTTGCCCTGCTCATACCAAGGGTTCATGAGGACCGAACGGAGCAGGAAAACACCCTCTTTCGCGTATTCGTCGCCATCGACGCCGAGCCGGTCGAGGAACCCCGCCACGGTCCGCAGCCCGTACTGGCGTGCCGAGAGCGTGGTCCGGCTGACGAAGTAGGAGTGGTCGTAGACCTGCTCCCCGGCGCCCAGCGTGAACTTCTCGTAGATCCGCCGGTTCGCCTCGTTGAGGCGCGGCAGGCTGTGGCCGGCTTCCGAGGATGGGCGGAAGGCGTAGCAGACGATATTGGATCCCGGCGGACACAGGCAAACGGCCCGCACGGGGCAGTCCGGAACGAACTCGTGGTAGCCCTCGAGCAGCGCGTGGAGTTCGCACGCGTTGCGGATCGTCTCGCGTATCAACGACCCGTGGCCCGCGCTGTTGAGCGGGATCAGCGAGTGGCTGAGCCAGACCGCCGCCGCCGCCGCGCCGGGCTTGCTCCCTTCAAGGATGTAGACGCCGATGCCCTGCGCGCGGCTTTCGGACTCGACGTCGCCTGGGGCGTCATCGATGTACGGCGCATCCTGGCGTGCGATCGGCTTGACGAGGTCGGACTTGAAGCACACGGCGCCCGCCGGATAGGGGATGTAGCCGAGCTTGTGCGGGTCGATCGCGATCGAGTCGCATTCGCCGAGGCGTTCGAGCGCCGTGCAGGCGCCGCGCTCGGGCAGGGTGAGGGTGATGCGGCGGCGCTTCCCGCCCACCTTGACATCGGCGTTCGCCTCGCCCAGTCCGGCGCGTTCGGGGATGGTCAGCGTCCGGAGGTATCCTCCGTACGCGGCGTCGACGTGCAGCCAGAACGAGTCGGAGCGGTCGCGCTCGCGCCGGGCCCGCAGATCGAGAATCCCATCGATCGGATCGATGGCTCCTTCCTCCGTGGTGCCGACGACCGCGATGACCGCCAGGACATGGTCACCCCGCGCGTGGACGCCTTCGAGCGCGCGGTCCAGTGCGTCGATCCGCATCCGGAACTCGGCGTCCACGGGCACCCGGACGAGTGAACGTCTCCCGAGCCCGAGCGCGTCCATCGCCTTGTCGAAGCAGTAATGGTGCGTTTCCGGCACGACGACCACCGGGTTGGACCCTGCCGCGACCTGCACCGCGTGCAGCCCGCGTTCGACGACATTGAACGGAGAATCGAGGTAGGCACGGATGGCTCGGCGCGTGGTCGCTTCTCCCGGCCCGAGCGCGGCCGCCGCGTCGGCGAAGCAACGCTCCAGCGCCTTGAGCGACTCGCCCGGGCTCAGCCTGAGCAGGCCGTCGGGGCCGACCGGCCAGGGCTCCGGGCGCAGGTTGAGCGTGCGACGCATGTCACCGATGACCAACGGGAGGTACCGCACCGTTCGTGCGATCCACAACGACTCGATGTTCGCGATCGTTCCGCCGCTGGTCAGATGCGCCCAGCACCTCGGGCCGTACCCGAGCATGTCCGCGATCATCCGCGCGGCCTCCAGTTCGAGCCGGACGGTCACCGGGGCTGCGTCCGACGACACGTTGTTGGGGTTGTAGAGCATCGCGGCGAAGTAGCCGGCGATGCTCGGGAGCGTCTGGTCGGCGAGCATGTGGGCCGCGTACCTGGGGCTGTAGAAGGGGAAGTCGCCCTTGAGGCGGGCGAGGAGGTCCAGGAGCCGGTCGTCGAAGGCGTCGCGGAAGGCCTCGCTCTTCCGGCGCATGGTGGAATCGATGATCACGCCATCGCCGGGGAAGTAGTTTCGGCGCCAGGCGTAGTAGTCGTCCATGATCCGGCCGATCGTGGCGGTGATCCACTCGCCGTTCTCGGCCTTCGGGCCCGCGAACCAGGCGGCCATCGTGTTGGGATCACCGGCGTCGGGCATGGCGTTGGACCTCAGGGTGACATGGGGGGTGTGCCGGAGGAACATTCGGTGCACGAACCTTCGCCCTGCGCGCTGAGGCAGGCGTCGTCCTCGTAGGTGTCGTCGGAGACATTGGGCTCGACCAGGCGGCGTGCCGGCTCGCAGCCTGCGCTGATGCGCTCGACGGCGATCCACGACCGGAGCAGGAGCGCCACGCCCGCGAGCTGGCTTAATCCGGACGCGGGTTCACCCGCTGTGATCAATCCCTCCGCACGCAGCTGCAGCCGTCGCGCGAACGTCGGCAGCCACCAGCAGAGGTGATCGGGCAGGAAACTCTGCAGGGCATCACGGCAGAGCGCGCCATGGACGTCTCGTTCCTCGTCCGTGCCTCCCAGGGCGAGCATGGCGAGCTTTCGCAGGAGGAACGCCACGAATCCCAGGTGCAGCGAGACATGATCGCGCCGGATCCGGATGGATCGGTCGGGCTCGAGTCCGAAGGCCACGAAGAAGCCGCCGAGGTCGGCCAGGTGCTGGGCGCGGGTCGCCGCGTCGAACGACGGGATGTACTCCGTTTCGAAGGGCGGGCACTCCTTGGATACGACGAATCCGAAGACGGCGTGCCGGGCCGCCTGGCGGGTGTCCTCCGGGAGGGAGAGCCAGTCGATGAGGGGTCCGACGGCGGCGGGGGCCGGGGGCAGTTCTCCGAGACTGAGGTCGGCCTTCCGTACACCGGAGTGGGGGGCCGCGGCGGCCGCCCATGCGGCCCGGAGCACCTCGGCCGACCAACCGTCATCCGGGTTGCCTGCGCGGAAGGCTGAAGCGAGCGCGTCGGCGACGAGGGCGCGGGCCAGTACGTCGGCGGCCGGCGCGGACGGGATGGCGGGTGCGTTGGACATGGGGCCCCTCTCTAGATGCTGTTCGCGTGCTTCTCGCCGGACCGCTGGAACGTCGGTTCCTTGATCGTGACGCGCACGATCTCCTGGTCGAACTTGTTGAAGCCGATGACGGTGTCGTTGAAGATCTCCTGGCCCTTCGTCGAGCCGTCGGGCATGGTGATGGGGACTTCCGCCACCTTCGGTCCCTTCTCGATGGCGAAGCGGAAGATGATCTGCTGCGCCACCCGGAAGAGCTGCAGCACCGCGAGCAACTCACGATCCGGGCAGGCGTACTGCTCGAGCGCGCTGCGCACTCCGGGGCCGAACATCTGCTCGAGGTAGCCCCGCGGCACCCAGCGCGGCGGGATGTAGAAGCCGTTGGGTTCGGTGCCGAACTGCGGGTAGAGGGGCAGGGCGACCTGGCGCTCGCGGACGAGGAAGTAGACCGGGTTGGTCGGGTCGTTGGTCCAGGCGCCGTCCTTCTCGATCTGCACCAGGCCCTGCAGGCGGATCCGGCCGACGCAGGAGGTCATGCAGCGCGTCTCGGCGGGTTCGCCGTTGGGGCTGATGAGCGGGTCCTTGCCTTCGAGGCGCGGGTAGCAGGCCACGCACTTCTCGCTCGTTCCTGTCGTCGAGCGGAAGATCGCCTTTTTGTACGGGCAGGCCTCGACGCACTACTGGTAGCCGTTGCAGCGCTTCTGATCGATCAAGACCACTCCGTCCTCGGGCCGCTTGTAGATCGCCTGTCGGGGGCAGGCGGCGAGGCACG
>CAZMPE010000257.1:0-4634 GCA_964567955.1 uncultured Phycisphaeraceae bacterium
GTCGCCATTGCAGTCAGCGAACGCGTTTCCGATCGCGAACTTGGTCTGGAAGCATCCGAAGTCCGCCAGGTTGAGTATCGAGTCGCCGTTGCAGTCCGCGTAGCACATGCGAACCAGCACGGACGTCGGCGTGTACGACACCTTGAGCGAGCCGCCGCCGGCGAGCGCCGGCATGGTGGCCGTCGTGAACGTGCCGGTCACCGCCGGCGAGGTCAGGACCGTGTAGATGTCGTTCGGGCCCGGCGAGAACGGACCGACCAGTGAGACCTGAATCGTTCCAGCCAGGGTGGCCGCTCCGGTGACGGCGAGCTGGTCATGGCCCGCGCCCGGCGCCGTTCCGCCGATCTCGATCGCGAGCGTTCCGCCGGCCTGCTGGGTGTAGGTCCCCTCGACCGTCAGCACACCGGTGGATGATCCCGGCCCCGCACTCCCGCCGGAGTTGACCACGTTGGAATCGACAACGCCCGAACCGCCCATGGTCCCGCCCTGAAGCTGGTAGTCGTTGGAGGTGACCTCGACCTCGCCGTTGGCCAGCACCGTGCCACCGGTCTGGACCCACGAGCCGGAGATGCGCTCGATCTTCCGTCCGGCGTCGGCGATGATCGTTCCCGACGTCGTGAAGGGTCCGGAGGCGATCCCGATATCGCCGGCGGTCGCGTGCAGCAACCCCTGGTTGTCGAACCCGGAAGCGTTCACATCGATCGAGAGCCCGGCCGGGGCATCGGCGATCACCGAGCCCTTGTTGGTGAGGGCCATCAGGTTGATCCCGAGTTTCCCGCCGCCGCGGATGGTGTGGCCGGCTTCGTTCGTGAGCCGGTCCGTGCTGTTGGCGGCGTAGACCCGGTTGTTCGTGTGATTCGAGAGGACGAGTTCGCCCGAACCACCGAGCGTGACGTCGCTGCTGATGATGAGATTGGTGAGATTGGCGGTCGAGCTGACGAGCAGCTGGTTGTTGTTGGTGAGGGTGCCGGACAGGAACCCCGTGTTGGCGTTGGGCAGGACGACGACGGCCTCGTTGGTCAGATCGGAGAGGCTGGCGGAACTCATCAGACTGAAGGTGCCCGAGCCCGCGGAGGACAGTGTGCCTCCCGTGACGGACGCCGAGTTGGTGATCAGTCCGGAGGCCATGTCCTGGACCTCGATGACGCCGCCGGTGTTGTCGAACGATCCGCTCGTGAGCGTGAGCGAGGAGCCGCCGGTCGCCCGGAGCGTCCCGGTGTTCTCGCACCCGGCGCCGCTCGGGTCGATGGTGAGGCCGGCGGAACCAACGGCCTCGATGAGCGAGTTGTTGGTCAGCGCCATGATGTTGACGCCGATCTGGCCGCTGCCGCGGATCGTGTGCCCGGGCTGGTTGGTCAGTCGTTCCGCGCCGCTCGATGCGTAGATGCGGTTGTTCGTGTGATTCGAGAGGGAGACCTGCCCCGTCCCGGTCAGGCTCACATCTCCGTTCATGATGAGATTGGTCAGATTGGCGGTCGAGTCAACGGCCAGCACGTCGTTGTTCACCAGGACCCCCGAGAGCGAACCGTTGTGCGCGTTGGGCAGCACGATCATCGCTTCGTTGGTCAGATCGGAGAGCGACGAGGCGCTCTCGAATCGGAAGAACCCGGTTCCGGTGCTCGTCAGTGTGCCGCCCGTCACCGAACTGGAGGTGATGATCCCGAGCGCGTCGTGCTGGACGTCGATGATGCCCCCGGTGTTGTCGAACGATCCGTTCGAGAGCGTGAGCGTCGATCCGGTTGTCGACCGGATCGTGGCGTTGTTGTCGCACCCGGCGCCGCTCGGGTCGATCGTGAGCCCCGCCGACCCCGCCGCCTCGATGAGCGAGTTGTTGGTCAGCGCCATGATGTTGACGCCGATCTGGCCGCTGCCGCGGATCGTGTGGTTCGTGTTGGTGAGCCGGTGGGTGCCGGCCTGGCCGTAGATGCGGTTGTTCACGTGGTTGGACAGCAGGATCAGCCCGCCGTCGGTCACCGTGACATCTCCGGCGATGACCACGTTGGTGAGGTGGGCCGCCGAGTCGATCAGGAGTTCGCCGAGCATGTTGTGGAACGTGCCGCTGAGATACACCGTGTTGTTGTTCGGCACACGCAGCTTTCCCGTGCTGGTGACCGAGGCGAGTTCGCTCGCCGCCTCGACGCTGATGAGCCCGCTGCCCGCGGTCTGGAGGAGCCCGCCCGTGACCGTGGCGCCGCTGATCGTCGCCGATCCGCCCGTTGTCACGTCGATGACGCCGCCGGTGTTGTCGAACATCCCGCTCGACAGGAAGAGCGGGGATCCCGCGGTGGCGCGGATCGTCCCGTCGTTGTCCACGCCGTCCGCGTTGGGGTCGATGACCAGGCCGGCGCTCCCCAGCGTCTCCACAAGGCAGTCCGGTTCGATCGCCAGCGACATCGCGTTGATGCCGAGCTGGCCCGCCCCGATGATCGCGGCCTGCCCCGAGAGCGTGAGCCGCCGGGCGCCCGAGCTGTAGATCCGGTTGTTCGTGTGGTTGGACATCATGATCGTGCCGGGCCCGAAGACCGACTGGTCGGCATCCTCGAGAATGAGGTTGGTCAGGTGCGCCAGCGAGTTGAGCGTCACTGACGCGTTGGAGATCGCGGGGACGCTGGTCAGCGCCAGCGAGTTCCGCATGTAGAGCGTGTTGTTGTTCGGGATGCGGAGCTCGGCGCGGTTCACGACGCCGTCGATCGTGGAACTGTCGGTCGCCAGCGTGTACCCGTTGTTCGCCGCCTCCAGCGTGCCCCCGATCACCGTCGCGCCGGAGAGCGTCGTGAAGTAAGGACCCTCGGAGTAGATCGTTCCGATCACGGTGTTCGTGAACACGCCGTTCTGCAGCGTCAGGTTGCCCATGTCGGACCGGAGCGAGCCCGAGTTGAGCATCCCCGCGGCGTTCGGGTCGACGATCAGGCCGGCCGATCCCTTGGCACGCACGATCCCGGCGTTGTCGAGCTCGAGAAGATTCAGCCCAAGACTGCCGGACCCCTCCACGATGGACATCGACTGGAGGAAGAGCTTCTTGGCCCCGGTCGTGCCGTAGATGCGGTTGTTCTGGTGGTCCGACATCGAGATGACCGCGGGCGTGCCGAAGGTGTTCCCGTGCACGGCGTACGCTCCCGCCGGCCCGGCGATGATCAGATTGGTCAGGTGGGCGACGCTGCCGAGCGAGATCGTCCCCTCGTTGCTGATCAGGCCTGTCACGCCGAGCCCGTCGGTCTGGCCGATGATCGTGAGCGATGTGTTGTTCGGGATCGACAACGAGGCGCCGGGTCCCAGCCCGATCTTGTCGATGGTCGGCGCGATGTTGAGAATCGGAGACCCGCCGCCCGGGATCGTCACGGCGAACGTGCCGCCCCCGAAGTTGTTCGGGACGACGCCCCCGCTCCAGTTGCCCGGCGAGTTCCACGGCCCGCTGGCCGGACCCGTCCAGTTGGTGAAGAACTGCGGCTGAGCGGAAACAGGCAGTGCGAGCCCCGCGGCCGCGACGAGGGCGAACGTGCGATGCATGGTTGCCTCCCTTTTCTCTGGCGTGTCGCGCGACCGTGCCCGACCAGATCCGGGCCGTCCACGGGCAGCGATGTCCCGCTACAGGGGTACATCAATGAGTTGGTCAATTGCAAGCAACCCTGACAGGATTCTCCGAGTTCACGGAGTTCGGCGCTGGAGTGTTTCCACCCAGCATCGCCGTCCTTTGGTATCGCTCGCGTGCCGCTAACGCCTGATGGGAGAGACGCTTACCGCCGACCCAGCAGCCGCCGCAACCCGACACGCACGCGTGAGACGAGGCCGGCAGAGCCCGCTCCATCCGCCCTGATATGCGGCACAGGGATCTGAAGGTCGGCGCCGGCACGTCCGGGGTCGAACCGCTCCGCGACCCTCGGGCCGGCGCGGGCCGACTCCACCGCCGCGAGCGTCGCCGCGAGGACCCGGGCCGGGTCGCAGAGTTTCGCGACGCGTTTGGGAGCGTTCGCGGAGACGGTCGCCCGCAGCTCGGGGTCGGCCAGCACGCGGCGCAGCGTCGCGGTCAGGTTCGTCGCGTTCCCGCCCTGGAAGAGGACGCCGCTCACGCCGTCCTCGATCATTTCCGCCATCCCGCCCTGGTCCGATCCCAGGACACACGCCCGCAGCGACATGGCCTCCAGGCAGGCGTTGGGGAAGTTCTCCCACAGGGACGGCAGGCAGACGATCGTCGCCTCGCGGATGGCCTCACCGAGCAGTTCGCGCGGCCGCGCCGCCTCGAAGACGAAGGCCCCGGGCCGGTAGTTGTACACGCGGCTCTTGAGGTGCGCGAGCATCGATATGCCGTTGGGCCCGCTCTGGGTATCGCCGCCGATCAGCCGCAGCCGGACATTCAGGGCGCTGTCGATCATCCGGCGCCCGGCCTCGATGAAAGTCTCGACGCCTTTGCGCCGTTCGAGCCGGCCGAAGTACAGGATCTCTTTCGGTTCGTTCAGGCCGCTCTCGTCGGCGGGCCCCTCGATCGCGTCGGGCACGCGGCGCATCCCGCCCGAGGCCGTCGCGAACTCCTTCACGTCGAAGGGGTACGGCACGACCGCGCCCGGACGATCATCCGCCGGCAGCTGATTGGCCCCGATCCACTCCAGCAGCGATTCCGACGGCGAGAGCAGCAGGTC
>CAZMPE010000258.1:0-4599 GCA_964567955.1 uncultured Phycisphaeraceae bacterium
CCGCCCGCGAACTCGTCATGGACAGCCTCCTCGGCAAGCCCAACTCCTTCGTCACCCCGATGCCCGCCTCCGGCCTCCCCCTCCTCCCCGCCGAGGGACGCAGCGCCTTCTTCCTCCAGTCCGCCGGCGCCGACGGCTACTACTTCGGCTCCAAGGACAAGGGCGCCAAGCGCATCACCCCCGTCTCCACCAACCCCTCCCCCTACTCCGTCCACTTCGTCCCCCTCAACGCCGCCTGGCCCGCCGCACGGTACCTCGACAAGAACGGCAAGGCGACCACCGACGACGTCCTCCGCGACTTCAACGACATCACCGTCGGCTCCTCCAACTGACGCCGAAACCCATTATTGTGGTTTCTTGACGGGCCGCGCCCCGCCCGGCATGCTCTGCCCGTGTTCTTCGCCCCGCGCGATCCCCGGGCCCCCGAAACCCGCGCTCCACGCGCCCTCCTCGCCTTCACCGCCATCGCCGCGGGCTACGGCCTCGCCCGGTTCGCGCCCCAGCTCCCAGCCCCCGCCTACTTCGCCATCGCCGCGGCCGCCTGCGCCGCCGCCTGCTGCCTGCGGGCCCGCCCCTGCCGCATCGCCCTCGCCGCCGCGGCCGTCGCCTTCGGCGCCGGCTGGTTCACGCTCCGCATGCTCGAGACGCCCCCGGGCAGCCTCGCCCCGCGCCTGATCGATAATGCGCCGATCACCGTCGAGGGCCTCGTTCTCGATACCGCGCCCAGGGTCAACGAACCCCACGACCCTCTCCGCCCGATCCCCTCTCTCCCGACGCGCCGCTTCACGCTCGCCGTCGATCACGTCCACGCCGACGACGGGCGGCTCCCCGCCGCCGGTCACCTCCGTGTGCACGCCGCCGGCGAGCCCCCGCGCCCCGGCGATCGCGTCCGCGTCTCGGGCCTCGCCTCGCCCCTCCGCGCGCCGCGCAATCCCGGCGAGTTCGACGCCCGCCTCTGGGGCGCACAGGACGGCGAGGCCGGCGCGCTCCGCGTCCCCGACACCGCCCTCATCGAGGTGCTCCCGCCCCACGACAGCCTTCCCGCCCGCGCCCACTCCGCCGCCCTCCGCGCCCGCGCCGCACTCCGCGATCGCACCCGCCATCTCCTCCTCGACGGTTTCGCCCCCGATTCCGCCGCCCCGCGCGCCCTCCTCGCCGCCCTCATCCTCGGCGAACTCGAGCCCGGCCTGCGCGATGTCCGCTCCGCCTTCACCCGCCTCGGCCTCGCACACGTCATGGCCATCTCCGGCTTCCACATCGCCGTGATGGCCGCGATCGCCCTCCTCTTCCTCCGCCTCACGGGCGACCGCGGCTGGGCCGAGCCCGCCATCGTCGCCCTCCTCGTGCTCCTTTACCTCGTCATCGTCCCCGTCAACGCCCCGGTCTGGCGCGCCGCACTCATGGTCCTCGCGCTCCTCGCCGCCGACGCCCTCGGCCGGCGCTACGGCCGCATCGCCATGCTCGCATGGATCGCCGCCGCTCTCATCCTCTGGCGACCCATGGACCTCTGGTCCATGGGCTTCCAGCTCAGCTTCGGACTCGTCGGGCTCCTCATGTGGCTCGGCGCCTTCACCCACGCCCGGCTCTGGCGACTCCCGGTTCTCGGTGATCCCTCGCCCGCCTCGCGCACGCTCGCCGGCATCGCACTCGACCGCGCACGCCAGGTCGTCAGCGCCAACGTCCTCTGCTGCGCCTGCGCCATGCCCCTCGTCGCCTGGCACACCGGGCTCGTCAGCTGGCTCGCCATCCTCACCGGCGTCGCCGTCCTGCCCGCCATCGTCGCCCTCATGTTCGCCGCCTACGCCGCCATCATGCTCGGCGTCATCGTCCCGCCACTCGGCGCCGCCTGCGCCTCGGTCCTCGGCACGCTCGCGGGCCTCACCGTCGACCTCGTCAACTGGATGGACAGCATCCCCGGCACCTCCTCGAGACTCCCCTCCGTCTCACTCGCATGGGCCGCCGCGGCGACCGCCGTCGCCCTCTACTGGTTCGCCCGCGGCCATCGGCGCGACCGCGCCGCCTGGCTCATGACCCTCGCCGTCGTCGCCTGGCTCGGGATTGAGGTCCGCTTCGGCCCGCGCCTCCCGGACAGCACGCTCCTCCGCATCGACACCCTCGCCGTCGGCGACGGCACCTGCCACCTCCTCCGCTCCGGACGCGACGCGATCCTCTGGGATTGCGGCTCGATGTCCCCGGGCATCGGACGCACGCTCGTCCCCCGCGCCGCCTTCGCGCTCGGCGCCGGGCCCGTCCGCACCGCCGTCATCAGCCACCCCGACCTCGACCACTTCAACGGTCTGCTCGACGCCGCCGGCCCCCTCGGCATCCGCACCGTCCTGGTGGCCGAGGCCTTCACCCGCGAGGCCGACCGCCGGCCCGACGGGCCCGAGGCCTTCACCCGCGCCGGCCTCGAATCCCGCGGCATCTCCGTCCGCACCGTCGCCGCCGGCGACGCCGTGAAGCTCGGACAGATCGAACTCGCCTTCATCTCGCCGCCCCGGGGCCGCGCCGACGCCTCGACAAACGACCTCTCGCTCGTCGCCGTCGCCCGCGAACGCGACCCGCTCCTGCTGCTCTGCGGCGATATCGAGGGCCCCGCCATGGCCTCCATCCTGCGCGATCACCCGACCCTCGCCGCGCCGATCATGGAGGCCCCGCACCACGGCAGCACCCGCAACGAGGCCGTCGCCTTCGTCGCCGGCGTCAACCCGCGCGTCGTCCTCCAATCCACAGGCCCCGGCCGCGCCGACGACCCGCGATGGGCCGCCATCCGCGCCGCACGCGCCTGGCACACCACCGCCCTCAACGGCGCGGCGTGGGCCGAGATCACCCGCGACGGCTCCGTCCGCTCCGGCGGATTCAACAATGCACGAAATTGACAACTCTGGACGTCAAACGTCCCGAACTTCTGACCGGCACCGGCGTCAGACACCTCCGGCCTGTTGATCTTTGGAGTTCTCGTGATTCGTCCAGGGATCTGCAGCCGCGCCGTCTTCGCCCCAACGGGGCGACGGAACGTAGCCACGGGTGAAGGTCGCCGAAGGCGACCGCAACCCGTGGACAGTCAACCCAAGTTGATCACCGCCCCGGAGGGGCGGAGGCAGTGGCAATCCGCGAGACCCACCATGGCCCGCGACGGCTCCGTCCGCTCCGGCGCATTCACGAAATAGAGGCAAGCTCTACACTCCGCACTTTGTACTTTGTACTTTGTACTTTGTACTTTGTACTTTCGGCTCTTGGCTCTTGGCTCTTGGCTTTTGGCTCTTGGCTCTTGGCTTTGAGCTTTGAGCTTTGAGCTTTGTACTCTGAGCTTTCTCTACTTCCCCATCAACCTCGATATGGCGCTCTCCACCGCCGCCTTGTCCGTCGTGTTCGTCATCGTGTCCCGCGCCTGCGTCAGCACGCCCAGCGCCGCGTCACGCCCCATCATGTCGTCCCGCAGGTTCGTCCGCAGCGCCCCCAGCGCCGCTTCGTTCCGCAGCCCCGGCAGCTCCGGCGTGAACGCCAGCCACAGCGCGTCCCGCAGCACCCGGTCGCTCGACTCCCGCTGGCTCATCGCCCCGAACGCCGCCGCAAGACCGTCCGTGTCACCCACCCGGAAGAGCGGCAGCGCCGCCGTCATCGCCACCTCGCCGGTAAAGGCCGCCGCGTCGTCCCGGCGCACGCCCCCCGCCAGCCGCGCCGCGTCCGCGTCCCGGCCCAGCAGCGTCAGCGCCGCGATCGCCCCGGCCCAGTCCCGCTCCTTCACCGCCGACGACACGTAGTCCTCCATGTCCCGCAGCCCCTCGAGCGGCAGATCCATCGCCGCCCGCTCCGGCGCGGGGCCCAGCGTGATCAGCGGATCGCCGAACACGTTGATCTTCCACGCCGGCCCCGAGTCCACCCGCGCCGCCGCCCCCCACGCGTACGTCGACGCCAGCCGCGCCGCCACGATCGGCGTCGGCACAAAGGCGTGCAGGAACGGCTCCTGCGAACTCCCTGCGTACGCGTACGCCCCGTGCTCCAGCCAGCGACCCGCGATCGTCCCGCGCTCCCACGGCCACGCCGCCGACCACGAATGCACGAAGTGCACCAGCGACGGAACCTCCAGCAGCGGCACATCCCCAGCCCGCGCCTGCCCCGGCTCCAGGTCGAAGAAATCCGAGTTCCCCTTCGTGTTCACCAGGATCAGCCCCGCCTCCACCGAACGCGACGACCGACGACGCCAGTCCGCCGCGCCCTGCCGCGGCGAGTCGTCCACCAGCGTCTCCAGCCCGGCCTGCTTCAGCGGGTCCGCCGCCGCCGTCGCGTCGAACGCCGACCACGGCGGGTTGTCCGGGTACCCGTCAAAGAGCCACGCCTTCCGCGGCATCAAGAAGAGCCCGCACATCGCCCGGTACGCCGCCTGCGGCTCGTTCCCGAAGACCTGCCCCGCCCACGCCCACCGCACGCCCGACTCACGCCCGCCCCCCTCCGCCGCGGGCCGGCGCCCGATCAGGTCCGTCGTCGCCACGATCGCGTCCGGGCTGATCCGCACCTTCGTCGGGCTGTTCATGCAGATCGTCACCGCGTCGATCGCGTCGCCGAGATCCCGCCATGGCAGGCCCGACGATCCGCACG
>CAZMPE010000259.1:0-4597 GCA_964567955.1 uncultured Phycisphaeraceae bacterium
CATGTTCCTGCGAATGGTCTACGACGACAAGCTGGCTCAGGCGGCGTACCTGATCGGCTGCCAGAAGACCGGCGAGGCCATCGTCATCGACCCCGAGCGTGACGTCGATCGCTACATCGACCTCGCCGCGAAGGAAGGGCTACGCCTCGTCGCCGCGGCGGAGACGCACATCCACGCGGACTTTCTGTCGGGCTGCCGCGAGTTGGCCGAGCGCAGCGCGACCGTCTACCTCTCCGATGAGGGCGGGCCGGACTGGCGCTACCAGTGGCTCGACAAGAAGTCCGGCGGCGGCGGCTACTCGCACCGCCTGCTGAACGACGGCGACGTTTTCGCGATCGGCAACATCGAGCTCGAGGCCCTCCACACGCCCGGCCACACGCCCGAGCACATCTCGTTCCTGATCACCGACAAGGGTGGGGGAGCGACCGAACCGATGGGCATCGCGACCGGTGATTTCGTCTTCGTCGGAGACCTCGGCCGCCCCGATCTGCTCGAGACCGCGGCGGGCAAGGCCGGCGCCAAGGACCCCGCGGCGCGTCAACTCCACAAGTCACTCGGGCGATTCTCGTCGCTGCCGGACTATCTGCAGGTCTGGCCGGCTCACGGCGCCGGAAGTGCGTGCGGCAAGGCCCTCGGCGCGGTGCCGCAGACCACGGTGGGGTACGAACGGCGGTTCAACCCGGCGATCGCCGCCGGGTCCAACGAGGAGAAGTTCGTGTCGTACATCCTGGCCGGGCAACCCGAGCCGCCCGTCTACTTCGCCCGAATGAAGCGATTGAACCGCGACGGCCCGCCGGTGCTGGGCTCGTTGCCGCGCCCGGCGAGGCTCTCCACCGACGATCTCGCGAAGCTGGATACGCGCAAGACCGCGCTCGTCGACACGCGCCCCTGGAAGGAGTTCAGCGCCGGGCACATACCCGGATCGCTCTTCCACCCCGTCAACGGCAGCTTCACGACGGACGTCGGCTCCATGGTCCGTGAAGACGAGCCGATCGTCCTGATCATCGAGGAGCGCCGTGTCGATGAGGCCGTGCGCGACCTCGTGCGGATCGGCCTGGACCGGGTCGTGGGCTGGATCGGTCCGTCCGCGCTCAAGGAACTCGGCGCGGGCAGGCTCGTCGCGATGCCGGAGGTGTCGGTGACGGAGGCGGCCGCGGCCGGGAACGGCGCGGTGTATCTCGACGTGCGCCGGGCGTCGGAGTTCAGCGAGGGGCACGCGCCGGGCGCCCTCAACATCGCGCACACCCGCCTCGCGGCGCACCTGGATGAAGTCCCGAAGGGTCGGCGGATCTTTGTCGGCTGCCGCAGCGGCGGGCGCTCGGCCCGGGCGTGCGCGTATCTGCAGCGGAACGGCTTCGACGTCGCCAATGTCGCCGGCGGGTTTCTTGCCTGGGAAGAAGAGAGATGCCCGGTGGAACACTGAGGCGCCGACACCGAAGAGGAGATGGTCATGACAACGGCAGCAGCAGTTCAGGAAGTAGACCCTTCGACGGCGAAGAAGTGGGTCGATTCGGGTGAGGCGCTCATCGTCGACGTCCGCGAACCGGACGAGCGCGCCCGCGAATGGATAGAGGGATCAATGCCGTTGCCGCTCGAATCGGTCGGGCCGGGGAGCATGCCAGCGGAGGACGGTCGGCGCATCGTCTTTCAGTGCCAGTCCGGGAGACGATCAGCGGTCGCCGCGGCACGTGTCAACGGTGCAGCGAGCCGTCGGGTCTTCAATCTGACCGGAGGGATTCAGGCGTGGAAGAAGGCGGGGCTTGCGGTAGGCGTGAACGCCCGCGCGCCGATCCCCATTTCGCGCCAGGTGCAGATCGTCGCGGGGAGTCTGGTGGTCCTGGGTACGGGGCTGGGCTTCTTCGTCTCGCCGTGGTGGCTCATCTTGAGCGCGATGATCGGCACGGGGCTGGCCTTCTCGGGCGTGAGCGGGACGTGCGGCCTGGCCGTTGTGCTCGGGGCGATGCCCTGGAACCGGCGCATTTCAGGTCAGGGCACGCCGCCGATCAGGGTTGGGTGAGCCCCTCGCGGATCGCGTAACGGGTCAGACCGACGCGATCGTGGATATCGAGCTTGCCCATCAGGTTGGTCGTGTGGTTGTCGATCGTCTTGACGCTGAGCTTCATCTCTTCGGCGATCTCGCGTTTGGACAGTCCGCGGGCGATGTGACCGAGGACCTCCAGTTCGCGTTGGGTCAGGTTCGAGCCTTTGAGCGGGGCTCCCGGCGCCAGGCCGACTCCGCCCGATCCAACCAGCATCCTGGCCCGCACCGCGTCCGAAAAGTACCCGTCGCCCGCCGCGACCGCCCGGATCGCCTGCGCGATCGCCTCCGGGCGCTCGTTCTTGGTCACGTACCCGTCCGCCTCGATGGCGAGCGCTTCGCGGATGTACCGGTCGTGGGTGAACGCGCTCAGGAACAGGATCCGCGTCCGTGGGCAGTTGGCGCGCACGGTCGTGGCCGCATCGAAGGCCCGCAGCCCCGGCATGTCGATGTCGCAGACAAAGACCTCGGGGATGATGCGCAGGCACTCGGCCACCGCCTCGTCCCCGCTCCCGACCGCCGCCGCGACCTCGATGTCGCCCGTGGACCGGAGCCAGTTGGCGAGGCTGTCACGCACGAGCGCGTGATCATCGGCCAGCACAACGCGGATTCTTGTCATCGTGCGGCTTCCGCCGTCTCGCGAGCTTCCCATGATCCAGACTGTCCATCCGCGGCCCCGCCCGGCGCGTGCGGCCCGCACCGGTCCTTGACCGGAGCCCGCTGGTACGAACGAAGAAAGCCTCCCCGGCGGAAGCCGAGATGGCGCCGCCGCGATCATGTTAGACGATCGGGGTTCATCGTGGAAGGGTAGTTTTCCTACGGACAACCGAGCGCGTAAGCGGACATGAATGCACCGAAGTCCGCTACGTTGAGCGCGCCGTCATGATTGAAGTCCGCGCGGGGATCGCCGAGCACGAAGAGCGTCTGGAAGACATTCAGGTCGGCCAGGTTCAGCACGCCGTCGCCGTTGTAATCGGCGGGGCAGTAGAAGGTGACGTCCCAGGAGTTGATGAAGCCGTCGCCATCGACATCCATCAGGTGGAAGTTGAATCCGTAGTTGACGATCTTGACGGAGCCGTTCACCAATCCATCCGCGTCCTCCGGTCCGCCATCGAGCAGCCCGATCGTCTGCTGCACCAGCGTCCGGTCGGACGGTCCGGCGGTCCGGTCTCCGTCGAGATCGCCGGCAACTTCGTCGAATCCCGTATCGGTCCACGCGAACAGCGAGTCCTCGGGGAGGGAGTACGAAGTGCCGAAGATGCCGCGCACGTTCCAGCGCGTCGGGTCGAGGAACCCGACCGGGTCGCGCCCCTGCCAGCCCTGGGCGAGAGTCTTGCAGTTGCCGCTGAGCGTCGGCGCGTTGTTGATGATGTCCTGGAGCCCTTCGAGAATGCTCGTGTGGTCACCCGCGTTGAGATTGACCGGCTGGGCCGGCTGCCCCGCGAGGGCGCCGGCCCCGATCATGTTGAGCGCTCCGATGTGCGTCAGGGTCGTTCGATTGGTCGAGATGTCGTGCGAAAACCGAAGATGCACCCACGGGTCGTACAGCCCGAACCCGCTGCCGCCGAAAGCGGAGCTGGCGCACGCGTAGCCGGCGACTCTCTGCAGGAACCGTCCCCGCACAATCCAGGTCTCCCCGGGATCCATGATTCCGTTGGCGTTCCCGCCCTCCGAGACAATGGTGACGGCCCAGCAGCCGCACATCATCAGCACGAAGTCGCCGCCGCTGCGCTCGTACTGCGGCTCGGATGAGAAGTTCGAGTTGTAATCGTTCGCGGACCGGGCGGCACGCGGCGCGAGTGTCCCGCCGGGCACGCGGCCGAAACGCGCGACGTTCGCGAGGTACCGGACGCGAGCGCCGGGATCGAACTCGCCGCCGGTGTTGACGTCATTGTCCACGTCGATCTCGAGCGTGCCGAAGACCGGTCGGAACCCGAAGGCGTACGGGTTGAACGGCTGGCCGCCGATCCCGACCGTCCCGGGCGGATTCACGAGGCCGTTGAACACCACGTCGAGCCGGAAGAGATGGGCGGACCCGGCCGGGACCGGGCTTCCCTCGTACGGGTTGGCCCACGCGCTCAGCCGCACCTCGACCACGTCCGGCAGCGTGGCCCCGGCCAGCACGGGCCCGTTGTTTCCCGTGTCGGTCCGGCGCAGCTTCGCGTCGTCCGCGGGGTCGGTCCACACGGCGACGCCCGACTGCGCCGACGCCGGGGCGGCACACGCCAGCACGCCGATCGTCGTGCACAGGATGGCGCAGGCTCGTGTCATCGGCTGGCCATCTCCTGGACGAATGACTCGAGCCCGTAGCGATCGATCCGGTACCGCATGCTGCTCCGCTGCATGCCGATCAGCTTGGCCGCCTTGGAGACATTGCCTTTCGTCCACTGCAGGGCCTGCATGATCAGCTCGCGTTCGACCTCGTCCGCCCGGTGCACGCCGCTCTCGAAGTCGAAGGCGAGGCGGGCGCCGTTCCATCCCGCGATCGGCCGCACGGGCTCCACCCCGGTCGCCGCCGGCTCCAGCCCCAGGTCCGCCGCCGTGATGGACGGGCGCTCG
>CAZMPE010000260.1:0-4573 GCA_964567955.1 uncultured Phycisphaeraceae bacterium
TGCCGAGGTTCGACATGGACGATCCGCCGCTGGTCGATTGCACCGCCTCCAGCCCGCCCGCGGTCACGATGTTCTGGTTGGTCGGCGACACCGCGACGGTGCACAGGTACCAGCCGTACGACGACTGGTTCACCGACCCTGAGACCTGCGACCACGTCGAGCCCGCGTTGTCCGAGCGGTACAGCCCCAGGGACGACGCCGACCCGCCAGGAGCGCGAACACGCGCGCGGCGTTCGACGGCGCCACCGCCAGGGCGATCCGTCCGGGCGCGCTCGGCAGCCCGCCCCCGAGCTTCGTCCACGAGGCCCCCGCGTCCGTGCTCTTGTACACGCCGTTCGACGCGTCGCCGAAGATGAAGCCGATCGCCGCGTACAGCACCGACGGGTTCACGGGGTCCATCGCCATGTCGGTGCAGTCGAGCGCCGGCAGCCCGCCCGCCAGTTGCGTCCAGGTGACGCCGCCGTCCAGCGACTTGAACACGCCGCGGGCGCCGTTGGCCTGCGGATGCCCCGTCGCCGCGGCTGGGGCCGGGAACCCTCCCGCCCGCGTCACCGAGGCGTAGATCACCGACGTGTTCGACGGGTTGATGAGCAGGCGCGAGATGCACCGGCCCGAGAACACGCCCGAACCAAGCACGCTCCACGTCGCCCCCGCGTCCGTCGACTTGAGGATCCCCACGCCCGGGCGCGAGTGGTTCGCGAAGTTCGCCTCGCCCGTGCCGGCGTAGATGATGCTCTCGTTCGACGGGTCGAGCGCCAAGGCCCCCATCGCGGTCGTCGGCATGTCGTCCGTCAGCGGCGTCCACGACGTGCCGCCGTTGGTCGTCTTCCAAACCCCGCCGTCGGCCCCCGTGCAGTAGTACAGGTTCGAGTCGGTCTTCGAGCAGGCCAGCGCCGACACCCGCCCCGCGAAGGCGTCGGCGCCGCCGGGGACCATGGCCGGGCCGAGTTCGGTCCAAGTCTGGCCCAACGCCGCGCCGCAGCCCGCCACAGCGATCGCGAGTACGCCGGCGCAACGATGTTGGGCGAAGCACTTGATTTGCGGCACAGCACGACTCCCCGAACCTCCCCGAGCCCTGCCAGCTTAGCGGACACTCCCGTGCGGACCAAACGATTCGCCACGACGGTGCGACCAGAAATTCGTGTCAGGCTGTCGCGCCGCACCGTGCGTTGAATTGCAGGATCCATGCGCTTTCGACCCGTTCTATCCCCTGTGCTGCGGCGACGCCGGCGAATCGTGTGGACCACGACGTTGGTCGTTGGCGTGTCCTTTGCAGCGTCCACGTGCTGCTGGCGAGCGATTTTCATCTGCAAGTGGGGAATCGCATCTCTGGACAGCGCGGTGCTCGTGTTGGTATTGCCGGATGACGCTCTCGACGTATCGGATTGGGGCCTGAACGTGTCGGGCCGAGTTCGGCAACTGGCAATTGCGCCGCGCATTGGGCGCATGTCTGGCATTGCAACTTTCCTTTCAATACCTGACTGGCTGATGTTGCTGCCGTTGACCTTGCCTACCGCACGGGCCTGGCTCGCCAAGCTCCACTCTCCGTCGGCTTGCCTCCGCTGCAGCTACGACCTTGCTGGTCTCGCACCCGGCTCGCCGTGCCCGGAGTGCGGATCGGCACGAACCAACGCCGAGCGTGTGACCCCATGACCAACTCTCGCCCATCTCGCCGACTCTCGACCGCCACCCGCAAGATGGTGAAATGGGGCGGTGCGGCAGCCACCATCGTGTTCGTTGCCGTATGGATCGCAAGCGGGCCGCAGCCCAAAGCATGGGCAATCGATGGCGGTCTCATTGTGGGCGTCTGCGGGGATCAAGTTTTTTGCGTCGATGTCAACAAGACCCAACCCGCCGGCTTCGGAGTATTCCCAGTGCCCGCACCCGATGAACTGCACCTGGCGTGGGGATCGATCACCCGCTCGTCGTTCACCTTGACACTGTGGTACCCGTTGCTCGTCCTTGTGCTCGCGACGGGCACCGCGTGGCGAATCGATGCGCGAGCGCGCCGCCTGACCAAGGAAGGGCATTGCTCATCCTGCGGCTACGACCTCGCCGGTCTCGCGCCGGAATCGCCCTGCCCAGAATGCGGACGTGTCGCGAAGCCATCTCAGGCTTGAGCCGCGATCTTCGGAGCACAATGTGCATCGCGGTACACTGAACCCATGACCCTCCGTGCTCCCGCAGTCTTCATCCTCGCCGTCGCCTCAGTTCTGATCGGCTGCACCACCGATCCACAACACACACAACCGTCCACGGCCGCGCCCGCTCAAGCGTCTCCCGCCACCCCCGCCGCTCCCCCCTGGTACGAGCCCGAAATCGCGGCGTTCGAAGCGGCGGACAAAGCCGCGCCCCCGCCGCCCGGGCAGGTGCTGTTCATCGGCAGTTCGAGCATCCGGATGTGGACGACCCTCGCCCGCGACATGAACCCCGCGCCGGTGCTCAACCGCGGCTTCGGCGGCTCCAAGACCGGCGAGGTGCTCGCGGTCTTCGACCGCATCGTGCTGCCTTACACGCCGCGCGTCATCGTCTATTACTGCGGCGACAACGACCTGGGGACCGACAACACAGACTCGCAGGCCGCGGCGGACGGGTTCCTCGAGTTCGACCGGCGCGCCCGCGCCGCGTGGCCCTCGGTGCGGGTGCTCTACATCCCGATCAAGCCCAGCCTCGCACGCTGGAAGAACTGGCCGGCGATGCAGCGGGCCAACGACATCGTCCGCGCGTACTGCGCCCGCACGCCGGGCGCGACCTACCTCGACACGGTGTCGCCGACGCTGACCCCCGAGGGCCGGCCCGACCCGGCCGTCTTCCGCGAGGACGGGCTGCACCTCAACGCCGCGGGCTACGAGCGGTGGACGAAGGTGGTGAGGCCGGCCGTGCTCGCGGCGTGGCAGGAGCAAGGGAAGTAGGCGATTGACG
This sequence comes from uncultured Phycisphaeraceae bacterium, assembly GCA_964567955.1. Classification (GTDB taxonomy): domain Bacteria; phylum Planctomycetota; class Phycisphaerae; order Phycisphaerales; family UBA1924; genus CAZMPE01. Next base: position 2,923 of record CAZMPE010000260.1, read on the forward strand.
CACTCGCGAAAGCGGAAGGAGGCTCCCGGCGCAGGCCGGGGCTCGTTCATCGGACGGCGCCGTACCTCGCGCCAGAGCAGAGCCCTCTATGGGCCGCCCCGTTGAACCGCTCTCGGGTTCACTTCGATGCCGAACTCAACCGCGTCACTCCCCGCGCGTGCCCGGTGCTCCCCCCACCCCCGTCGCGCCGCCTCGGCGACCGCCATCGCCAGTCCGTCGGCCAGGTGCGGCTCGGCCACGTCGATGATGTCGTGCGTGCTCACCGAGCCTCGCTGGAAAATCCGCACCCGCCACGCCATCCGCGACGGCGACGGCGGCCCGCCCACGCCGCTCCACACTTCCGCCGCGCCCGCGCCCCGGATCAGCCACTGGCGCTCGCGCCACAGGCAGAACGAGCACCGCGCCTCGAGCGCCGCGAGGCACTGCCACAACACGTCGGGGATCGGTTTGAACGCCGCCACGCCGGGTCGTACGCGGCGCACCCGCGCCGCGGCTGACCCGTTCGCGCTCGCGCGAGCGAGAACACCCGTACACCGAAGGTCCTCACTCACGCCGCCTTGGACACAAAGAGAATCCCCAGGCGTCGCAGGTACCGCACGCCCGCCTCGAAGTCCTCGCGCGTCAGGCGCGCCACCGACCCGTCCTCGCGCTCGTCCACCGTCTCGTGAACCAGTTCGAGCATGTTGGCGCGTCCGCCCAGTGAGCACAGCGCCCGGAGAATGACGTCGGCCGCGTTCGCCCCTTCACCCTCGCCGCCGCGGCTGCCGTCGATGGAATTCTTCACCATGGCATCCTCCTTTTTCAGGAGTATGCACGGCAAGCCGGAAAGACCGTTGAATCCGCCATGAATGCGCGCTCAGGTCGTGCACACGGAGAACGGGGGTTCAATCGGCCGCCCATGGCCGTGCGCCGCCGCCTCGCTCGCCCTGAGCCGCCAAGAAGCCGCCAGGAAGCCGCCGAGCGGAGCGCATCGCTCAACACCCCGACTCGAAGGCCGCGACGAACGCGTCGAAGTCCTCGCCGCTCACGACGCCGTTGTCGTCGAAGTCGGCGCCCGCGTCCCCCGCTTCGAACAATTCGGTGAAGCGGTCAAAGTCGTTGCCGTTCACGTAACCCGACTCGTCCGCGTCGGCGGGGCAGAACACCTTCAGCGTCGCGTCGCGGCTGATCGCCGAGTTGCAGTAGTTCCAAACGATCACGCCGACCGCCGCGCCGTCGGCGCTCGTCACCGGCGAGATCGTGAGCGTCTTCGTGAACGCGCCCGAGATGTGCCCGCCGTTGGAGAGCAGGATCCCGTCCCGCATCCACCGGTAGCCCACCGCGTCCCCGTCGTGCTCCACCGTGAATTGCACCGGCTTCATGCGCGAGACCTGATCGGCGGGCTCGGTCACGATCACGGGCGGGAAATCGGTCGCGTTCTTGCGCACGTAACAACCGCCCGAGCCGCTCGAAGCCTCCTGCGTCACCAGGTCGAGCTTGGGATGGTCGTAGATCCGGCCCGTCGTCAGTCTCCGGACCATGTAGGTGAGTTCGATCGAACCCGCCGCAGCGAACCCGCCGGACCCGTTCCCGAGATAAAAGTCCGCACGCGGCGAAGAGGAACCGCCCGACGCCGCAATGATGTCGAGATCTCCGTCACCGTCGATGTCCC
>CAZMPE010000261.1:0-4568 GCA_964567955.1 uncultured Phycisphaeraceae bacterium
CCGGCGGCGTTTGGCGTGGTGGACGCCGGCCTCGGGCGGGATGGCGTGCCGGCCCGGATCGATGCGACGGGTCTTGACCTCGACGATCACGATGGTTCGGCCGTCGGGGTCCAGGCAGACGAGGTCGGCCTCGGCACGACCCGACATGACGTTTCGCTCGAGCACGCGGTAGCCGGAGCGTTCCAGGAGGCGGGCGGCCTCGCGCGCTCCCGCGCGGCCGAGCGCGACGAGCCGTTCATCGCCGCCGGGGGGCCCGCGCCGGATAAGCCGGCGGAACGCGGCGGCGGCGGCCGAGAGCCCGGGGAGGCGGATCATTTCGGACGCGGCGCCCAGTAGCGCTGCTCCGCGATTCCGATGAGGCGCTGCGTCATCTCGTTGACATCGGAGAAGCTGGCGCGCTCCCGGAGGCGGTTGATGTAGCGGTCGAGCTGGACCTGGAGGCGCTGGTCGGTGATGGTCTTGAGGATCTCGAGCTGCACGTCCACGTCGCTCAGGGGCCGGTTGACCCGCTCGATCGACTCGAGGTAGAGCCAGGCGGTGTTCCCGCCGTAGGCGACGGGCTGGCTGGTCCACGTGCCCGTTGTCAAAGAGCGGGCCGCCTCGTTGAGCTCCGTCACGGTCCCGAAGAAGGCGGTGTCGCGGTACTCGCCGCTGAACTGGCGCGTGACGAGGCCGTTGGAGTCGCCGCGGGCGGTGTTCACGTCCATCGCCGCGACGGTCTCGAACGGCTCGCCGCGGTCGAGCGCGGACCGGACGGATTCGACGGCCTCGGCGTTGGCGGTGGGTACGCGGATGAGGCGGAAGCGTGCGACGGGGTCGGGGTTGAAGAGTTTCTCGTTGCGTTCGTAGTAGAGGCGGATGTCGGTCCAGCTGACGAGGACGCGGTTGCGGATCTTGCGGTCGATCTCGTACTCGATGAGGGCGCGTGATTCGCGGTCGCGCAGCCACTGCTCGACGGTCTTGTTCTGCTCGGTCTGGAGCCGTTGTTCGAGCTTGACGCGGCTGCCGCCGGATTCGCGCCGGGCGTCCTCGCGGATCTGGTCCATGACGGCGCGCAGGCCCTGCTTCTGGGCGGGCTTCAGGGAGGCGCGGCCCTCGGCCTGGATCAGCTCGTCGGCGATGAGCCCGTCGAGCTGGCTGCGGATGAGGCTCTGCGCGAACTCGCGCCAGGCGGCGTAGGTCATCCCGGGCTCCTCGGCCTTTCGCGCCAAGCGCGAGCCGATGGCTTCGTCGAGGAAGGTCGCGGCGAAGACGGGGCGCCCGTTGATATCGCCGACCTTGGCGTCGATGAGGACGGGCTGCGCCGGCGTGGTCGCCGGCGGCGGATCGGCCGGCGCCGCGGCAACGGCGGGGGGTTCGGCGGGTTGGGCAGGGGCGGCGGCGCGGATAGGGACCGGGGTGAGCGTGGCGCGCCCCGCCGTGAGGATGGAGCCGCGGTACTCGGCCGGCGGGGCCGGCTCCGCGGCGTCGAGGTCCGCCTCGGTGAGCAGGGCGCCCGAGCCGCTGCGCCCACAGCCGGTGATGAGCAGGAGCCCGACGAGGCCGGCGATCTTGAGCGTCGCGGCGAGGGCGGTACGGATGGGCTGGATGGTCATGGTCACGGCTCCTGGACCCGACGGCCGCCGAAAGAACGATGCGAACGGTACACCGCGGGGCGGTGCGGCACAACGCACAGCCTACAATCGACCAAACGGAAAGGATGAGCCCACATGCCGGAGCAACCCGCCCCGAAGATCATCGTTGACAGCGACTGGAAGTCGCAAGCCCGGGCCGAGAAGGAACGGCTCTCCGGGCCGGAGCGTCCTCCGGAATCCAAACCCGCGGCGCCCGCCGCCCCGGCCCCCGCCAAGGAGTCAAAGGCGCCCGACCAGAGCCCTGAGGCGTCGGAGCGGCCCGCGGGTCCCGAGTCGATTTTCGAAGAACTGATCCGGATGCTGGCGACTCAAGCGCTGCTGTACATGGGTGCGTTCCCGGACCCGGAGACGGGCCGGGCGGTCGTCGCCCTGGACTATGCCAAGATGAACATCGATTTCCTCGGTGCGCTCGAGGAGAAGACCAAGGGCAACCTGTCGGAGACGGAGGGTTCGTTCCTGACGCGGACGCTGTATGAACTGCGCATGCAGTACGTCGAGGTGACGAAGGCCGTCGCCAAGGCGGTGCAGGAGGGGCGGATTTCCAAGTCCGGCGGGGGCGCGCCCGGGGCCAACCCGGCGGGGGCTTCTCCCCAGCGGTCATGAAGACGGCATCCCCGATAATGCCGGCGGTGCCCGGCAACCGGAAGAACCGGTGATCGCGGCGGACCCCCGGTCTCATGGCGGTCGCTTGTGCCGCCGATGCAGACTGTCCAAGCACCAAGGGGGAGCCGATGCGCAGTTATCGGAGGCATTCTCTCGTCCGTCCGGATGCGGGAAATCGAATTGGACTCGTGTCGCCGGCCCAGTCCTTCCTGATCGGGTCGTGTGTCTTTCTGTCGACCGCCGTCTGGCTCGGGGCCGAGTGGCCGCGGCTTCCGGCGCTGGGCATGCCCTTCGGTGTGTGGGTCGTCGCGGTCGGCTTCGCCGGCGTGACGCTCCTGCAGTGGATCGGGTCGAATCGTGAAACGGCGGCCGGGGCCGAGTCGGGCTCCGAGACCACGGGCCCAAGGCGCGCCTCGCCGGTGACGACAACGGACAGCAAGTCCCGGGTGACGTCGACGCTGTCGATGACACCCGGCCAGTGGTGGAGCGGTGCGCTCAATGCGGGCTGGCGGTCCCTGCGCCGGGCGTGCTCGTCGCTGGCGACGACCAACGAGCGGCTCGCCGCGATTGAGCGGCGCTGGTGCGCGCGGATCGATCGGAGGGCCGAGAGTGCCGGTCCGTTGCGGGTGGGCGTGTCGTTGCCGCCGGAGCAGGCCGCGGCGCTCGTCGCCGAGTCCGGGACCTTGCCCCTGGAGTGGATGGCGTTGCCCTCGGGTCAGGGCGCCCAGCAGGCCCTCGAAGAACACCATCTGGACGCGGTGATCCGTTCGGCCGCGCACGGGCCGTCGTGCCTGATGACGAAAGAGCATCCCGGCCAGGACGGGTTCTGGTACGACTGGTCCCGGGCACGTCCGCTCAGCTACGCGTCGGTGTTCGGCGCGCGGGTGGACCCGAGCCAGGTGACGCTGGACCTGGAGGAGTCGCTGGCCGCGGGCGGGGCATCGGTTGTTCGCGCGGTCGTCGAGACCGCGGCGGCGTTGTCGCGAACTCCGGCGCGGCTCTCGTTGTCGGATCGCCTGCGTGGCCGCCTGCCCTGGTCGGATTCGAGTGAGGAATCATCGCTGTTGCGGCTCGCCGAGACGCTCGCGGCACCGGGTGTGGCGCGGACGTCGGCGGCGCAGGCCGGAGCGCGGGCGGTCGGCGCCTGGCTGACCTCTACGCAGTCGCCGGTGAACATCGAGACACGTCGGCGCCTGGTCGAGGCGACGAGCGAGTTGCTGGGCGAGGAGCCCGAGTCGCTCCTGCGTCTTGCGGCGGTGCGGTTCGCGGCGTGGGACGACGGCGCGGCGCTCGACGCGCTGCTGAGGGCCGATCGGGCCATCCGCGCCGGCGGGGCCGAGCCGGTTGTTGATCATCTCGCGTTCCTTCAGGCCGAAGTGGAGCTGGGCGTGCCCGATCCGATGACGCTCGGGCGCGTCGCGGCGGGGATCTGCCTGGTCTGCTCGTCGGGTCCGGCGGAGCGGATCCCGTACATCCGGGACGACATCAGCGACGACCTGCGGTACTCCGGCTGGCTGATCGGCCGGGACCAGGATCGGGCCCTGTTGATGGAAGTCTTTCGGGCGCTCGAGCGTGCCCGCTCCGAGGCGGCACCGCTGCGGGCGGCGGCGTAGGCCTCAGCCCTGGACGTCGATCTGGGGCGGCTTGTCCTTGCTGAGTTCGCCGCTGGGCAGGTAATGCGGGTGCTCGCGCCGGTCCTCGTGGGCTTCTTCCTGGTCGTTGCTGGCGAGCTTGCGGATCGCCTCGGCGGCTTCGACCTCATCCACGACGTTGTCGTACTCGTCCTTGAGCCGGCGGGGGCCGCGGTTCTGACCCTGCTCGATGCGCTGCTTTTCGCGCGCGTCGGTCCGCTCGGCCTGGGTCAGGCCGGCGACGGATTGGGCGATGTTGGAACCGACGATGCTCACAGTGCAATTATCGACCCGATCGAAGGCCTGCCTTGACCGGTGTCTCGTGTTTGGGGTCAGGCCCCGATAAGGTTGACTCCACAGTCGACGTAGAGCGTTTCGCCCGTGGTTCCGGACGACAAATCGCTCACCAGAAAGACGGCTGTTGTGCCCACTTCGCGCCCCTCGACGTTCCGCTGCATGGGGGCCCGGGCGGCGTTCCGCTCGGCCATGGTGTCGGTCCCCCCGACGGCCGAGGAGGCCAGGGTCCGCAGGTAGCCGCCGCTGATCGTGTTGACCCGGATCTTCTGCGGGCCGAGTTCCGAGGCGAGGTAGCGGGCGGTGCACTCGAGAGCGGCCTTGGCGACGCCCATGACGTTGTAGCCCGGGACAACTTTTTCCGCCCCGTAATAGGACATGGCCAGGATGGAGCCGCCGCCGCTGC